>MVZB01000129.1 GCA_002068205.1 candidate division BRC1 bacterium ADurb.BinA292 | reverse complement strand
TTTTACCCCGACCGGAGCCCGGTGGCCACTGCTTCTTTTTGACTCACACTGTCAGGTGAATACCATCACACTTCAGGAGATTGACACGAAGGAGGCGCAAAGGAATCCCCCCTATAACGACTGGCTGAGTCTGCGGTCCTACCCTGCATTTGGCTGGTATCACGTTCAACTGGGCGAATTTCAAAAAGCCAAAACGTTCTTTCAATCCGCGCGTGACCGTTGGTTTAAGAATGGTGATCCCTATTACATTGCTGAGTGGAAACTCGAATTCGCCATCCCCCATTACTATGCTGGCGAATTTAAGGAGGCCAGGGAGCTCTTCCGCGACGCGGCGGGCCTGAATGCGGGAAGGTTCGTGGTGTTTGAGGCGAAGCTTTCGCGGGCGCTTACCATGCTGGCGCGCACGGAGGAAAAGCTGGGGAATTTCGATGCGGCACGGCAGGCGCACGAGCAATCCGTGGCGACGGTCCAGCCGATCCGCCCGGGCTCGGGCATGTATCGAATTGAACGTGCGGATGCCCTTTGCCAGTATGGGAGTTTTCTGTTGCGGCAGAATGAACCGGCGGAAGCTCGGCTTGCCTTCCAAGAGGCCATTCAGCTGAGAGAAGCCACGGCGACAGCGACCCATCCAGATTACGCCGTTGCCTTGCTTGGCCTGGCGGACGTGGCCGCCTATCAGGATGAACTCACGACCGCCAGACTGCATGCGCAGAAGGCGATCGAGGTTCTTGAGACGGCGCTGGTGCCGACTCATCCGCGCTTTGCTCCAGCACTGGTAACCGGGATATCGATTTATTATCTGGCCGGCGAGGATGACAAGGCTGAGGCAATGCTCCCGCGACTGGAATCGATCCTGGGCAGCGCGCTTGGGCCTGAGTGGGATCCCTTCGCTGCGGCCATCAAGCATTACATCGGGATTCTTGAATCCGAAGGTCAAGGCGACGCGGCAGCTCGGCTGAAAGAATTGGCCGAGCGTGAGCTTCGGGTAAGAAGAGAAACGGCCGGCATATGATGCATCTCCTGCAGATCAAGAATGAAGTCGGCGCGGTCATGGCGGAATTTGCCTATCCGGGCGAGGCAAAGGGAAGCTGGATTACCGACACGCCGCTTGAATGGGCCCACGGCGCTGACGGAAACCTTACTTCCCAAGAGAAGCGCGCGGCCGAGGAAGCGATCCTTGGCGACGAATACACAATTACAATGGTCCGCAACGGCGCAACCGTCTTCAGCGCGTCGCTGCGCCTCGATTCGGACAGCGACGGGATGACGGATGATTGGAAATCGAACTATCGCCATGGCCAGGAGGGCATCGGAGCCAACCCCCGGTGTCCGACGGAAGCGCAACCGAACGAGTTGGACCGCGACTCCGAACGGCCGGCAGATGATGCCGCCCTTGCGGATCTGGTGAACGAGGAAGCTGGATGAGTCGGGACGATGCCAAAATCCCATGCCACTGAAACAGAGAAGCCGCCTTGCGGCGGCTCCCAAGTCAAGAAAACTGAGTGGTGGACCTGGACGGGATCGAACCGACGACCTCCGCATTGCGAACGCGGCGCTCTCCCAGCTGAGCTACAGGCCCACGCGGACCCCCCTCTTATACTTGCCCGGCGGGTCGCTTGGCAAGCGGCAAGTTGCGTCCAACAGGGCACGGGCAGGTAGATCCTGACCCCCCCGTGGGCGGGCGCGGGGAGGAGCGCGACCGGATGGTCGCGGATGCGTTGGAGGCCGAGCTGACTCCCCCGTGGGCGGGCGCGGGGAGGAGCTGCGTGTTTTTGGAACACGTGGCGCGGCTGACTTGCGCCGCGCCCTGGCCCGTTCGTCCGCCGGAGCGGCGCGCGGTCGTCCCCCGCCTTGACGCAATCCCGCGACTGGCTCAAAATGGGCCCGTGAGTCATCTGCGCCGGCGAGGGCCGGCGAGAACGGTCAACGGCCGATGGACAACCCCGGATTTGAGGACAAGCTCCTGTCGCGGCTGGGGAAACTGGACCCCGACCAGGTGCAGTCGTATGTGACGCGGGTCCTGTCGCAGCGGCAGTTTCTGCTCAAAATCTTCGACCACCTGGACGAAGGGATCATCGTCACCGACCGGGAGCTGACGCTGCTGTTCATGAACCGGCGGGCGCGGACGATGATGGGCTGGCCGCGCAACCGCAGCGTGCTGGGCGAGCCGATCGACGAGCGGCTGGATCCGGCGCACCCGCTGCACGAGTGCCTGGGCTCGCTGCGCGGCCGGCTGCGCGCGATCGACGGCTTCGAATGCTCGTACGGCCGCGACCGCGTGCTGAGTCTCTCGACGCTGCCGATGCGGTCGGCGGGATCCGGCGAATTCGGCGACGAGGAGCCCGAGGAGCTGCTGATCATCCTGCTGCACGACATCACCGAGCGCAAGGAGCGCGAGTTCGAGCAGGCGCGGGCGAAGCGGCTGGCCTCGCTGGCGACGCTGACCTCGGGCATCGCGCACGAGATCAAGAACCCGCTCAACGCGCTCAACATCCACGCGCAACTGCTGCACGCCGAGGTGCGGTCGGCGCGCGCCGAGGGGCGGTCGCCCGATCTGGACAAGACCGAGCGCGCCGTCGACGTGATGCTGGAGGAACTGCACCGGATGGGGCGAACGATCGAGGAGTTCCTGCAGGCGGCGCGGCCGCGCAGTCCGCAGTTGGAATCGCGCGATCTGCGCCCGGTGCTCGAGAGTGCGCGGCGCATCTACGATCCCGAATGCGAGGAGCGCGGCGTTCAGTTCGATCTGCGCGTCGACCCCGACCTGCCGCCGGTGATGATCGACGAGCACCTGATGCTGCAGGTGCTGCGCAACCTGCTGAGCAACGCGCTGGACGCAATGAAGGTGCGCGCCGAGCAGGCCCGCGAGACCAATGAGCACTACGTGCCGCGGTTGAGCGTGGAGGCGCGGCTGGCCGGCGACGCGGTCAAGCTGACGATCACCGACAACGGGACGGGCATCCCCGAGGAGATGATCGAGAAGATCTCCGAGCCGTTCTTTACGACCAAGTTCGGCGGTTCGGGTCTGGGGCTGATGGTGGTCTATCGCATCATCGCCGAGCACCGCGGCGCGCTGGATGTCGAGACGCATCCGGGTGAAGGGACGCGCTTCACGATCTCGTTGCCGCTGCATATCCGGCCGGTGCGGCTGCTTGAATCGGGCAAGGACCGGTTCCAGCCGCCGGAGATACGTATCGTCGATCCCAGTCTGGTTGGCGACCGATCCGGCCAGACATAACGACGTCCTTAAGGATTGGCGCGTCGCCGATGTTAACCCCCTTGAGACGACTGACCCCGGCCATCCTGGTCGGCCTGCTGCTGCTCGCGCGACTTGCCGGCGCCGGCGAGGCGACAGACGGGATTGAACTGATCTGGATTGAGCCGTCGGAGGGCAAAGATGCGCTGCCCGAGCTGCCGATCTTTGCGGAAGTCCCCCCCAAGCCCGATCCTCAGAAGCCGGCGGCCTGGTTTCTGCACTATGAGTCTCTGCTCGTGCCCGCCGAACTAAGTCTGTTTTCAATGGAATAGCGATCCGATGAAACGACGCGTGCTGATAGTTGATGACGAAAAAAACACGCGCGAGGGGCTGCGCTGGAGCCTGGAGGCGGCGCAGATGGAGATCGAAACGGCGGCCGACGGCAACGAGGCGCTCGAGCGGTTCAACCGATCCCCCTTCGACCTGGTCGTCACCGACCTCAAAATGCCGGGCATGGACGGCCTGGAACTGCTCAAGCGCATCAAACAGCAGGATCCGACGGTGGAAGTGATCATGCTGACGGCGCATGGGACGATCGAAACGGCCGTCGAAGCGATGCGCGAGGGGGCGTTCCATTACCAGACCAAGCCGGTTGACCTGGAGGAGTTGCGGCTCAACTGCGAGCGGGCGCTCAAGTCGCGCGACCTGACGCGCGAGAACGAGGAACTGAAGTCGCTGGTCAACCGGCGCTACGGATTTCAGAATATCATCGGCAATTCGCCGGAGATGGAGCGGGTGTTCCAGACAGTGCGCCAGGTGGCGCCGACGCGGGCGACGGTGCTGATCCAGGGCGAAAGCGGGACGGGCAAGGAGCTGATCGCGCACGCGATTCATTTCAACTCGCCGCGCGCGAAGAATCCGTTCGTGCCGGTCAACTGCGGCGCGCTGAGCGCCACGCTGCTGGAAAGCGAGCTGTTCGGCCACGAGAAGGGGGCCTTTACCGGAGCGATCCGCACGCGGCCGGGGCGGTTCGAGATGGCCGACGGCGGGACGATCCTGCTCGATGAAATCAGCGAGACCACGCCCGAATTTCAGGTCAAGCTGCTGCGCGTGCTGCAGGAGCAGGTGTTCGAGCGCGTCGGCGGCGTGGAACCGATCCGGGTCGACGTGCGGGTGCTCGCCTCGACCAATCGCGACCTGCGCAAGCTGGTCGACGCCGGCCGCTTTCGCGAGGATCTGTACTACCGGCTGAACGTCGTAACGATCAACCTGCCGCCGTTGCGCGAACGGCGCGACGATCTGCCGCTGCTGATCGACGCGTTTCTGCGCGAGTTCGCCGAGGCCAACGGCCGCGGCTCGGTGCAACTGGCGCCGAAGGCGCGCCAGGCGCTGCAGGACTACGACTGGCCGGGCAACGTGCGGCAACTGCGCAACGTCATCGAGGGGATCGTCGTGATGAGCACGGGGCGCGAGATCGCGCTGCGCGATCTGCCCGAGGAAATCCGCTCCGCCACGCCCGACCGCGGCACGGTGACGCTGCGCGTGGGGGCCTCGCTCAACGACGCCGAGCGCGAGCTGATCCGCGCGACGCTCGCGCGCAACGGCGGCAACCGGGCGCAGACGGCCAAGGTGCTGGGCATCGGGCGCAAGACGCTTTACCGCAAGATGGAGGAATACGGAATCGAATGAGTCGTTCCGGGGCGGCCGCCGAATCCGCCCAGCCGCACTCCCGCCCGTGGTTCGAAGTCGCCTTTCAGGAAGCGTATCTCGAGCTGTATCGCCATCGCGATCTGCAGGAGGCGCGGCGCGCCGTCGAGTTCCTGGGCGAGGCGCTGGCTTTGCGCCCGGAGCATCGTCTGCTCGACCTGTGCTGCGGACCGGGGCGCCATCTGCTCTTTCTCGCGCGCCATGTCCGGCGCGCCTTCGGCCTCGATCTGTCGCGCGTTCTGCTGGGCAGGGCAGGGGAGCACTGGGCGGCGCTGCACGCGGCGAACCCGCGGGCGCTGCCCGCCGCGCGGCCGATGTTGATGCAGGGCGACATGCGCCGGCTGCCGGTCGCCGATGGCGCGGTCGACCGCGTGGTGAATCTGTTCACGAGTTTCGGTTATTTCGAGGACGATGCGGAGAACCAGGGCGTGCTGGACGAGGTGGGGCGGGTCTTGAGCCGGCGGCGCGGCGCCGAGGGCTGGTTCGCGATCGATCACATCAACCGCGAACGGTTGCTGGCGAGCCTGCGGCCGCGCTCCGAACGCAGCCTGCCCGGCGGGCGGCGCGTGATCGAATCGCGGCACTGGGACGCGGCGACGCGGCGCGTGGTCAAGGACGTCGTTTGCGTGGACGCCTCGGGCGAGGAGCACGCCTGGCGTGAATCGGTGCGGGTCTATTCGCCAACGACGCTGGAGCGGATGCTGGCGGCCGCGCGGCTGGAACCGGTGGCCCGCCACGGCGACTACGACGGCTCGGCCTGGCACGAAGCCGCGCCGCGGATGATCCTCATCGCGCGCCGGATGCCGGAGGGGTAGGGTCCCCGCCCGTCACTTCTTCGCCGGCGCCTTTTCGTCGTCCTGTTTGCGCGTAATCACATGATCGATGATGCCGTATTCCTTGGCGGTGCCGGCGTCGAGGAAGTAGTCGCGATCGGTGTCGGCGGCGATCCGCTCGATCGGCTGGCCGGTGGCCTCCGCCAGAATCCGGTTGAGCTCTTCCTTGATCTTGAGGATCTCGCGGGCGTGGATGTCGATGTCGGAGGCCTGGCCGCTGAATCCACCCATCGGCTGGTGCAGCATGATGCGCGAATGGGGGAGTGAGGAGCGTTTGCCGGGCGTCCCGCAGGCCAGCAGCACGGCCCCCATCGAGGCCGCCTGGCCGACGCACAGCGTCGCCACGTCGGGTTTGATGAAGCGCATCGTGTCGAGAATCGCCATGCCCGAGGTGACCACGCCCCCGGGGCTGTTGACGTAGAGATTGATATCCTTGTCGGGGTCCTCGCTCTCCAGAAAGAGCATCTGGGCGATGATCACGTTGGCGACGCCGTCGTCGATCGGCGTGCCGAGGAAGATGATCCGGTCGCGCAGCAGCCGCGAATAGATGTCGTAGGCGCGTTCGCCGCGCTCGTTCTGCTCGACGACCATCGGAACATAGTAGCTCATGATTGCCTCTCCGGGGGGATGGGCGGCCGCGCCGCCGCCGAGATCGATCGCAATCGCGGCGTCAGGAGGCTTGCGGCCCCGACGCGGCATTCGAATCATCCTGCGCACCGGCCTCCGCCGCGCCCTCGGCCGGCTCGGTCCTGGGCTTGGCCGGCACATACTTCACTTCGTTGTTCGCCAGCAGGAAGTCGACCAGTTTCCGGCGCTCAATGTTCGACTTGACCTGGTCGAGCTGCTTCTGCGCCTCCAGCCGGGCGCGGACGGCCAGCGGCTTGCGCCCGCTCTTCTCCGCCATCTGGGCGATCTCCTGGTCCACATCCGCGTCGCCGACCTCCAGCGACTCCCGCTTGGCGATGGCCTCCAGCAGCAGGTTGAGCTTCACCCGATTGAGCGCGCTCGCCTCCTGCGCGCGCATGTACTCGTCGGTGTCGCGCACCACCTGATCCAGCCGCAGGCCCATGCGCTGCAACTGATACGAGTCCTCCATGATCAGATTGTACTGCTGCATGGCGAGCATCGTGCGCGGCGCATCCACCGGATTCGCCTCGAGGAGCTTCTCGTAGATCGCGGCGGCGGCGGCGTTGCGTCGCCGTTCCGCTTCCCTTTCCTCGAGTTGCTTGCGAATCGCCTCGCGCAGCGCGGCCAGCGTGTCATACTCGCCCAGATCCTTGGCGAACTCGTCGTCCAGTTCCGGCACCTTCTCGTTGCGGATCTCGCGCACCGTCACCTTGTAATGGTCGGTGTGGCGGACCTCCTCGCCGCGCCGATTGGTTACGATGTTTTCCACATCGGCCTCGGCCGTTTCGCCAAGCTTCTTGCCCACGAGCTGTTCGCGAATCGGCTCGGGCAAGCCGTGGCGAATCTCGTAGATCGTCTCCTCCGTCTTGCAAAGGTGATCGAGCCGCTCGCCCTTCTCGTTCGTCACCTCGATATCGACTTTCAACCACGAGCTTTCCTTGACGGCGTCTCCCTCGCCGGCCGGCTCCATGACGGCGTTCCGGCGGCGCAGCTCCTCGAGCTGCTCGGCGACCATTTCCTCGGTGACGGGCTCCTCCTCGACTTCCACCGTGAAGCCGGTGTATTGGCGGGGCTCCACCTTGGGCTGCAGTTCCAGCTCGATCTCCAGTTTCAGCACCCCCTGGGCGCCGTCCGGCTCCTGGTAATCGATCACCTGCGGATTGACCAGCAGCTCGTATTGCTGTTTGGCCTGCTCCTGGCGCAGCACGTTCGTCGCGATCGAGCCGACCGTGTCGCGCACCACGTCATCACCCAGCCGGAGCTGAAGCAGCTTGAGCGGCGCGCGCCCCTTGCGGAAGCCCGGCAGCGTCACTTCCTTCGCCAGATCGCTCAGCAGCCGTTCCTGCTCGCCCAGGTAAACCTCGCGCGCGACCTCAAACGTGAGGACCAGCCGCGAGCCTTCCTTGTTCTCCTGATGGGCCAGCGTATACTCGAAATCCGGGATCGGCCGCTTGGCCTGCTCCTCGATCTTCTTGCGCCCCTCTTCAGTCAGGTCGTCGCGGCTGATCTGGATCGGTTTGCGGCCCGCGGGCGTCTGCGCCGGGTCGGCGGTGGCCGTCCGCGCCGTTTCGGGCGTCTCCTCCGTCGCCGGCGCGACCTTGTCTTCATTCACGTTGGCCATCATGGGGTCACCTGCTGTCCTGACTTCGTTAGGGTGCAGCCGCGCGGCGGCCGATCACTCTGACCGGACCTTGCCGGGCTCAAACCATCCCATTCTAGGGACGCGTTGTTGATTTTCAAGCCCTTTCGGGTCGGCGTGATCAGCGCAACAGATTGTATTTGAGGATGCAGACGATGGCCCGCACGCCGTCGCGCCAGCCGATTTTCTTGCCTTCCTCGTACGTCCGCCCGTGATACGAAATGCCGACTTCATAGATCCGGCACTTCAGCCGGGCCACCTTGGCCGTGATCTCCGGCTCGAACCCGAAACGCGATTCCTCGATCTGGATCTGCTGCAGAATCTCGCGCCGGAACATCTTGTAGCACGTTTCCATATCCGTCAGGTTAATGTTCGTGAACATGTTGGACAGCGTCGTCAGGAACCGGTTGCCCATGTAGTGCCAGTAGTACACCACCCGGTGGGCGCCGCTGCCGAGGAACCGCGAGCCATAAACGACGTCGGCCTGGCCCTGGAGGATCGGCTCGAGCAGCGCGCGATATTCCATCGGGTCGTATTCGAGATCGGCGTCCTGGATCACGACCCAATCGCCGGTGCAGTTGGCGAAGCCGGTGCGCAGCGCCGCCCCCTTGCCCTGGTTGACTTCGTGGTGCAGCGCGCGGACCTCGCTGTAACGTTCGGCGAGCGCATCGATGACCTCGCGCGTTCCGTCGCGCGAGCAGTCATCGACGACGATGATCTCCTTGGCGATGCCGGGCAGCTCGACCGCGCGCACGCGCTCGACGATCTTCTCGATCGTGGCGCGTTCATTGTAGGCCGGGATGACAATGGAAAGGGTGCCCAGGGTTTCCACGTGGCGCATTCCAGGGAAGCGTGCGGTTCGGGCCGAGGCCGACGGTGATTAAAGAATGCGGAGGGCCAAATCGCAACTTGAATCCCGGCGCGTGTCAAAGCACAATAGAAATGTCACCCCTTTGAGCACAATAGAAGTGTCACCTGCCGGGCGGGGGTGGTTTGTGG
>MVZB01000128.1 GCA_002068205.1 candidate division BRC1 bacterium ADurb.BinA292 | reverse complement strand
AATATGAGTCAACGACCTTCTCAGTCCGCCCGCAACCCCCTTTCCCCGGTAACCTTTAATATGAGTCAATTCGCTTCTTCCCTTTGGCGCTTGAATCAGTCCCCCGCTCCACGGTAAAAGAGTAGGTTTGCGGAACCGCGCACCATTCGCGGCCCGTCCACTTCCTCATGGAACAGCCCCAATCGCTCACGATGGGCACGACGCCGCTCCGATCCCTCTTACAGATGAATCTTGAACTTTGACCCCTGAATTTTGAACCTTGAATTCCAACCCCCTCATCCGCAACTTCTGCATCATCGCGCACATCGACCACGGCAAGTCGACGCTGGCCGACCAGCTGCTGCTGCGCACCGGCACGCTCTCGCAGCGTGAAATGCGCGAGCAGGTCCTCGATACGATGGACCTGGAGCGCGAGCGCGGCATCACGATCAAGGCCCAGGCCGTCCGCATGATGTATCGCGCGCGCGACGGCCAGACTTACGAGCTGAACATGATCGACACGCCGGGCCATGTCGATTTCAGCTACGAGGTGAGCCGCTCGCTGGCCGGCTGCGAGGGGGCCCTGCTGCTGGTCGATGCCGCGCAGGGCGTGGAAGCCCAGACGATCGCCAACGCCTACCTGGCGATCGACAGCAACCTGGAAATCATTCCGGTGATCAACAAGGTCGATCTGCCCAACGCCGACATCCCGGGCGTCAAAAGCCAGATCGAGGAGGCGCTCGGCCTCGATACCGAGACGGCGATCCTGGCCAGCGCCAAGACCGGTGCCGGCGTCGACGAGATCCTCGAGGCGATCGTCGCGCGCGTGCCGCCGCCCAGGCCCTCCGGCGCCGACACCACGCGCGCGCTGATCTTCGACTCCGCCTACGACAACTTCCGCGGCGTCGTCACCTACATCCGCGTCTTCGAGGGGTCGATCGGCCTGGGCGACAAGGTGCGCTTCATGAAAACCGGCCGCGATTACGACGTGACCGAGGTCGGCTACTTCTCGCCGCGGATGGTCTCGACCGATCGCCTGCACGAAGGCGAGGTCGGTTACATCATCGCGGCGATCAAGGACATCTCCAGCGTCAAGGTCGGCGACACGATCACGCAGGCGCAGCGCCCCGCCGCCACGGCGCTGGCCGGCTATCGCGAGAGCAAGCCGTTCGTCTTCGCCGGGCTGTTTCCGACCAACACCGAACAGTTCGAGGATCTGGCCGTCGCGATCGAGAAGATCAACCTGAACGACGCGTCGTTCATCGCCGAACGCGAGAACTCCGAGGCGCTCGGCTTCGGCTTCCGCTGCGGCTTTCTCGGCATGCTCCACATGGAGATCATCCAGGAACGGCTGGAGCGCGAACACGGCCTGGACCTGGTGCTGACCTGCCCCAACGTCGGCTACCGGGTCACGCTGAGCAACGGCGAGGTCGTGCATATCGACAAGCCGGCCGACCTGCCCGACGTGACGCGCATCGCGCTGACCGAGGAGCCGTATATCGAGGGGCGCTTCCTGCTGCCGGCCGATTACGTCGGCGCGCTGATGACGCTGGCGCAGGCCAAGCGCGGCATCCAGAAGGGGATGCAGTACCTCGGCACGTCGCGCGTGATGCTGACCTACGAGCTGCCGCTGAGCGAGATCATTTTCGATTTCTACGACAAGCTGAAGTCGGCGACGCGCGGCTATGCCTCGTTCGACTACGAGATCATCGGCTACCGGCCGGTCAACATGGTCAAGCTTGACATCCTGATCAACGGCGACCCGGTGGACGCGCTCTCGACGCTGGTGCGCCGCGAGGACGCGCAGTGGCGCGGGCGGCAACTGTGCGAGAAACTGCGCCAGATCGTGCCGCGCCAGCAATACGAGGTGGCGATCCAGGCGGCCATCGGCGGCAAGATCATCGCCCGCGAGACGGTCAAGGCGCTGCGCAAGAACGTGACGGCCAAATGCTACGGCGGCGACATCACGCGCAAGCGCAAGCTGCTGGAAAAGCAGAAGGCCGGCAAGAAGCGGATGCGCCAGATCGGCCGCGTCGAGATCCCGCAGGAAGCCTTCATGGCCGTCCTGCGGACCGACGAAGGCTGAAGCCCTCCGGTTTGTCACAAGCTGTTCCGACGTGAGCTTCCACGACGCCTTCCGCAATCCAGACGTCTACGACTTGACAACGCCATCCGCGTGGCAGGCGGTTCCAACCTCCTGACCGCATCAGTCCGCGGAGCCGACGACCGGAACTAAGCGCAGGGTGACGGCCGCCGGCCGGAACCCCGCGTCATCTCCTCCATCCCCCCAAACCCCCGCAAGGGGTGGCCGGAGATTCCGGCGCCTGGCGTTGTCGAGAGACGAGGACGAGGGACGAGAGCCGGGAGCCGAGTTTGTTGCCCCCCCGCTTACCGCAACTTCAACATCGCCAGACCCGCCATGCTCAGGATCCACGAGACCAGCCAGAACCGGATAATGATCTTGCTCTCGGGCATCCCCAGCTTCTCGTAATGGTGATGCAGCGGCGACATCCGGAAAATGCGCGTCCCCGTCAGTTTGAAGCAACAGACCTGCAGCACCACCGACAGTTCCTCGATCACGAACATCCCGCCGATCACCAGCAGCAGCATCTCCTGCTTGAGCAGCACGGCGGTGGTGCCGATCGCCCCGCCGAGCATCATCGAGCCGGTGTCGCCCATGAACACCTCGGCTTTCGGGGCGTTGAACCACAGGAAACCGAGCGACGAGCCGAGCAGCGCGGCGAGAAAAACAACCATCTCGCCACCGCCAGGAATGTACGGGACATAAAGATAGCGCGAGAAGTCGGCGCGGCTCATCAGATAGGCGACGATCAGAAACGCCGCGATGTTGGCGATCGAAATGCCGATGGCGAGACCGTCCAGCCCGTCGGTCAGGTTGACTGCGTTGGAGGTCGCCAGCAGCACCAGCACGACGAACGGAATGAAGAACAGCCCCAGCGGCAGATAGAGGTACTTGAAAAAGGGGAGCATCAGGAAGGGATAGCCGCTGGCGTCGGCGGGATGGTAATAGACCCCCCAATCGCCGGCATAGAGTGTGAACGCCAGGACGACGGCGAGCGCCCCCTGCACCGCGATCTTGCGCCACGGACTGACCCCGCCGTGATGCTTGCGCACGATCTTCAGGTAGTCGTCCCAGAACCCCAGGGCTCCGTAGCCGAACGTCATCGTCAGCAACAGGATGAAGTGGATATTGTTCAGCCGGCAGAGCAGCAGCGCCGGCAGCAGCAGCGAGAAGAGCATCAGCAGGCCGCCCATCGTCGGCGTGCCGGCCTTGGCGCCGTGCATCGCGGCCAGATCGACCGCGTTGTCGCCGCGGCTGTGGCGGATCACCTGTCCTGCCTTGAGCGCCGCCAGCCGGCGGATGACCCACGGACCGATCAGCAGCGAGATGGCGAAGGCGAGGGCCAGCGCCAGCGCGGCGCGCACGGTGATGAACGTCAGCACGCGCGCCGGCCCCATGTCGTAGTCCTCCTTGAGCAGGCGTTCGATCAGGTCGAGGAACAGGATCAGCATGGCGCGGGCGCCGTTCTTGTGGACTGGAATGCGTCGTCAGCTCAGGGATTCAATGGCCGTCGGGCAGGATCGGGACATCGGGCACGAGCGCCTGCGCGACGCGCTCCAGCGCGAAACCGTGCGACCCCTTGAACAGGACCACGTCGCCCGGCCGGACCGTTTCGCGCAGCGACGTAACCAGCGCGCTCTGCTCATCGAAGCCCGAGGCCGGCCACCCTTCGGTGAACAGCATTTCGGCCAGGTGGGCGCAATACGTGCCCAGGCCGAAGAACGGCGTGGGCCCGATCTCGCGCAGCGGGCCGAGCAGCATCTCGTGCGCCACTTCGCTCTCCGCCCCCAGCTCCAGCATGTCGGCCAGCACCAGCACGCGCCGGCCCATCAGCGGCAGGTGCGCCAGGCTCTGCAGCGCGCCGAGCATCGACGGCGGCGAGGCATTGTAACAGTCCAGGATGAGCGTCAGCTCGCCCGCCCGGACGACCTGCCCGCGCAGCGGTTCAGTATGAAACTCCGGCAGCACGTCGGCAATCCACGCCGGATCGTAGCCGCCGGCCAGCAGCAGCGCGGCGGCCGCGGCGACGTTCTCCAGGTGATGCCGCCCGAACAGGCGCAGCTCCAGATCCCGCAGTTCCCCGCCCGGCAACTCCAGATTGAAGCGGTAACCGACGTCGGGCAGCGCATGCACGGGCGAGAGCGCGCGCACCTCGCTGATCCGCACCGCCGGCTCGACTTCGTAGCGCGCGGGCCCTTCGCCCAGAAAATACGTGATCGGATAATCCCTGGAAAACTCGGCCATGCGCATCATCGTCCGCGGACATCCGGCGTTGACCACCAGCGGCCGGCCGGCGGCGGTGTTGCGGAACAGGTCCAGTTTCGCGTCGATCAACCCGTCGACCGAGGGAAACATGCCGACGTGGGTCAGGCCGATCTGCGTCAGCAGCGCCGCGTCGGGGTCGGCGATCCGGGTCAGCCGCGCCAGCTCGCCCGGCTGATTCATGCCCAGTTCGAGCACCGCGACCTGATGATCCGCGTTCAAGCGCAGGAGCGTATGCGGCACGCCGATCAGGTTGTTGTAGTTGTGGAGCGGCTCCAGCGTGGGGAACCGGCGGGCCAGCGCCGCGGCGAGCAGGCGGCGGGTGGTCGTCTTGCCGGCGCTGCCCGAGAGCGCGAGGACACGCCCGCCCCAGCGCCGGCGGCGGTCGGCGGCAAGCTGGCCGTAGGCGAACAGCGTATCCTCGACGCGCAGGATCGGCAGGTGGTCGGGCAACGGATCGGCGGGCCAGAAATCGCGCGCGATGATCAAGCCGGCGGCGCCGCGCTCGACGGCCGCGCCGCAAAAGCGATGACCGTCGTGCGTCTCGCCGCGCAGCGCGAGGAAGTACTGCCCCGGCGCGATCGCGCGCGAATCGGTGCAGATCGCGCCGAACGTCCGCTCGGCGTGGATTGGGTCGTAGCGGGCGCCCAGGATGGACGCCGCTTCAGCGACGGTCAGGGCTTCTAGCGGAGGAAGTCCCGCGGGGGTCATGGCGCTTCATGCGTGTCGGGGAGAGGGTCTCGGACCACGCGACTGCGCGGGAATGCGCCACCAGCATAACCCAAAGCCCCACCGCGTTGGAGCGAAAAGGAGGCGAACGGCGGAAAGCCTCAATACTTGCGCATCAGCCCGACGACGATGCCCTGAATCCGCACGCGCGCGGCGGGGTAGCGCAGTGGCGACATCGTCTCGTTGGCCGGCTGGAGCCGGACGATCTCGCCTTCGGGATAAAAGCGTTTGACGGTCGCCTCGGCGCCATCGATCAAGGCCACGACCGTCTGGCCGGGGAGCGCGGTGCGGCGGCTCTCGACGACGAGCAGATCGCCGTCGCGAATACCGTCGTCGATCATCGAATCGCCTCGGACACGCAGGACGAAACTCTCCCGCCGGCCGACCAGTTCGCGCGGAACATCGATGTACTCCGGATTCTCAATCGCCTCGATCGGCAGCCCGGCCGCCACCTCGCCCATCAGCGGCAGCCCATTGCCCCGCACGCGCGCCTTGCTGGTCACCTCAATCGCCCGGCTGTGATTCCACTGCCGGCGGATCAGTCCCTTCTGCTCCAGATTCTGCAGATGCTTATGGACCGTCGCCAGCGACGACAGCCCAAGCTGGTCGGCGATCTCCTCCAGCGTGGGGGAGTAGCGGTTCTCCTCGATGAACTGCTCGATGACGTTGAGCATTTCCCTCTGGCGGCGGGTCAGGTACATGGCGGCAGCTCCCCCGGATCATCCAGGCCGGGGCCCGGCGTGGCCCCGACCGGCGGTGTCGGCGTTCAGCATAGGCGAAGAGATTACGAAAGGAAAGCGAAAACGGTGGCGAACTTTGGATCACGAATGGCACGAAATGCACGAACGGGCTTCACTCGCGGCGGCGCGCGGCGCGGACCGCCCGCTGATGCTCGCGCCACGTGGCGCTGAAGATGTGCTGATCGCCCCCCGCGTAGACATAATACAGATAATCCGTCTCGGCCGGACGCAGCGCCGCCTCCAGCGCCGCCCGGCCGGGGTTGGCGATCGGACCGGGCGGCAGGCCCTCATGCCGATACGTGTTGTACGGCGAATCGACCTCCAGATCGGCGTAGGTGAGCTTGCGCTCCCAGACGTCGCCCAGCGCGTAGTGGACCGTGGCGTCGCACTGCAGCTTCATCCGCCGGGCCAGCCGGTTGTAATAAACCGAGGCGATCAGCGGCATCTCCCCGGCGGAGCGCGCCTCGCGCTGGATCATCGAGGCCAGCGTCACGATCTGCCTGGGCGTCAGGTCTTGCGCCGGCGCCCCCCGCCGCGCCGGGTCGGCCGCCCGCCATTGCCGGGCAAACTCCTCCAGCATCGCCTGCAGGATCGCACGCGGCGGCGAACCCGCCTCGATGAGGTAGGTATCGGGGAAGAGGAAACCCGCCGGCGGCCGCCAGCGTGCCGCTGGTCGGTTCGATCCCGGTGGCGTCGATGAACGCGCGCGGCAGCTCGCCCGGCTGTTCCAGAACGCTCAGCCACAGCGCGCCGGTCGTGATCCAGTCTTCGCTGGCCAGGCGCTCGCCGATCCGCCGCGCCGTCCAGCCCTCGGGGATCGTCAGCTTGCGTTGAAACGAGCCGCGCCGAAGCTGTTCGGTCAGCTCTCGCGGCGAGATCGGGCCGCGAAGCCGATACCGGCCCGCGTGGAGCGACGCCAGCTTGCCCTCGCGCTTCAGCCAGAGCAGGTAGAGCTCCGGCCGGCTGACGAGGCCGAGCTCGTGCATCCGCCGGGCGATCGCACGCGCCGACGTGCCGGCGACGATCGTCACCGAGCGCTCGGCCGCCGAGCCGTACGGCCGCTCGCCCCACCAGGACAGGTATTCCCATCCCCCCACGGCGGCTCCCGCGGTCAGCAGCGCCAGCAGCAGCAGCGCCGCGGCGGTCCAGCGCAGCCAGCGCCGCCGCGGCGCTGCCGGGGTCGGGGCCGTCGTGGGCGACGGTTCCTGGGTAGGTTCGGGCGTCATTTCTCTTTCGCCAGCCATTGATCGATGAACCGCTCCAACTGTTCGGCGAGCCGGGGCCAACTGAATTCGCGCTCCGCCAGCCGGCGGGCGGCGTGGCCCATCGCTTCGATCCGCGCCGGGTCGTGAAACAGCTCGGCGATCGCCGCGGCCAGCGCGTCGGGCTTGGGCGGCGCCGCCGCGCCGATGGGCGCCGCCGCGTCGCCGAAATAGTCCGCCAGGTCGCCCACCGGCGACGTCACCACGGGCCGCCCCGCCGCCAGGTAGTCGGTGAATTTGAACGGCATGCGCGCGCGGTTATGCTCGTTGTCCTCCAGCGGCAGCAGCAGCGCGTCGGCCGCGCCGAGCACGATCTGCATCCTGTCGACCGGCAACCGGCCCAGCTCGATCACCGCCTCGCGCGCGTGCAAGTCGCGGATCAGCGCCGGCGCGAGCGGCGGCCCCGCAACGACCAGCCGCAGCTCGGGCAGCCGCTCGCGCGCCCGCATCAGCGTCCGCACCATCAGTTCCTGGTCGGGATGATAATTGGCGATGTAGCCCAGCAGCGGGGCGTCGGCCGGCAGGTTCAGCTCGCGGCGGCAGGCGCCGCGCTCCTGGGGGCGGATGCCGTCCAGGTTGGCCCCGTTGGGCAGCAGCAGGATCTCCGCCTCGCGCCGGCCCAGCGCCAGGGCGACCTCGCGCAGGCGGCGCGAAATGACCGTCAGCCGGCCCGCCGCGCGCATCACGCGCCGTTCCAGGGCGAGTTCCCAGCGCTCGGCGCGCGCCTGCAGGAACTTCTCGCCCGGGGGGATCAGCCCCTCGCGCCGCATCCGTTCGCGCTTGGGGAACACGCCCCCCGCGTACCAGTCGCACCAGTCGGCCAGCAGCGGCCGGCCGCGCAGCCGGTGCGCCACGAACGCCGGCAGCGCCACGTTGGGCGGATGCGCGAACGCGTAGACAAGGTCGTGGGGATCGAGCAGCGCCCGACCCGCGCGCCAGGCGGCGTCGAGCGGCCCCCAGCCGTCGTCGGCCCCGGCCAGCGGCGCCCAGCTCGGCGTCTCAACAATCCGCACGCCCGCCTCCGTCATGCGCTGGGGACGGTAGAAATGCCGCGGCGCCGCGGTCCACAGCGTCACCGCATGGCCGCGCCCGGCCAGCTCGCGCGCCAGCCGCCAGGCCCGGTGCCACGTGCCGCAGCCGCGCAGATTGTGATTGAGCATCAGGATCCGCAATCGCTCGCTCCCCAGCCGCCGCGCACTTCTGTCCGTCTCCGCCGGTCCATGTTCCCTCGGCCTCAAATCAGCAGGATCGCCATTTGCAGCAGGCCGATCAGAAAGCCCAGCACGCCGCCCAGGACCTCGATCGCCTTCAGTTCGCGCCGGGCGATCTCAAAGATGATCGTCTCGAGCCGGACGACATCGAACTGGCGGACTTTTTCCTCGACCAGCGCGCCGAAATCGAGCTCGTCCTCCAGCCGGTCGATCACCTGGCCGATGGCGCGCGGCGCCAGCCGCCGTGCCTCGGCCACCAGCAGCCGTTCGACCTTGCGCCGCAGTTCCCCGCGCAGCATCACGCCCAGCAGCGGATTGAGCCGGCGCAACCGGCGATCGACAAACCGATTGAACTTGTCGCGCACTAGCCCGTCGATCGCATCCTGCGTCCGCTGCCCCAGCAGGATCGACTCGATGTCGTCATGGGAGATCAGGTGGCGTTCCACCGTCTGGCCGATGCTGACGGCCAGCTCGCGCTGGCGCTTGGGCACCAGACCCTGCAGCGTGAAGCCGAGGATGCGCCGCGGCCGGCGCGGCCGGAAGATCATCTTGACCGCCAGCCAGTTGGTCGCCCAGCCGATGAGTCCGCCGACCACCGGGATCATCGCCAGCCGCGCCCAGTCCTGCCACTGCGTCAACTCGAACATGCGCCGACCTTCCGCCGTCACATCCTAGCGGGGAGGGCCGCCCGCCGAATAGCGCGAAGTGCCGGCCGCCTTGATCCTTCACGCAGCTGAGAAGAGGTGGGATAAAAAAGAAGAACCATCGGTTTACCTGTGGTATTTGTTTT
>MVZB01000127.1 GCA_002068205.1 candidate division BRC1 bacterium ADurb.BinA292 | reverse complement strand
CCCATGAACAGATCGCGGCCTTCACCAACGTCGGCTCAAACCCCGAGGGCACCCCCACCCCGCCGATCCTGATGGTCGCGGGCGATTACAGCAACGACGGCAAGACCGACCTGAGCGTCGCCGTCAACTCCTTCGAGACGACAACCTCGTTGCGCCACTACCAGCGCAACGCCGCCGGCTTCTCCCCCAATGACGACAGCGAAGCCAACATCCTGGTCGAGAACGGCGCCGGCCGCCAGAGCATCTTCTGGCAGGGCATCGCTATCGGCGACCTGCTCGGCGACGGCGTCCAGACCCTCGTCACCAGCGATATCAATTACGACCAGCCCTGGCCGGGTCATGCCAACCCGATTCGCTCGCTCGGTTTCGGCCCGCAGCGCATCTATCTGCATCGGCGCGCCGGCGACGGCGCCTTCGGCACCCAGACCAGCGTCTCCGACCTCGAATTCGGCCGTGAGAATACCGAGGAAACCACCATCGCCGTCGGCGACATCACTGGCGACGGCGAACCCGATCTGTTCATCGTCGAGAACCTCTGGAACCGCTCCCCCGGGTGGGGCCACACCCTCACCTGCAACGTGATGTCGGCCAACGGCGGCACGGATGCCGGCACCTTCAAGCCGGGCGATGAGGCGGAGTACTTCGACGATCCGATCGAATTCGTCCCCAACGCCCTGCTCAAAGTCGGCATCGTCATCCACGAACTCCTCTGGGATTTCCCGCACGGCCAGATGGGCCTGACCGCCATGGCCATCGCCGGCACCGACGACTTGACCCGCGACGGCAAGGCCGACATGGCCGTGGCCCGCTTCGACAGCTTTGACGGCGAGCTCTACGGCAATCCGCCGTGGCCGGCCACCGGCGAGACCAACAATCTGGGCGTCCTCGAAATCCGTCAGACCCCGGCCAACGGCGCCTTCGCCCCCGTCCAGTTCCTCGAGTTCGATATCGAGGATTTCGGCCCCTACAAGTGGACGATCCTCGATGTCGCCGACGTCACCGGCGACGGCCATCAGGACCTCCTCGCCGTCGCCCAGAACGTCAACACCGGCATGTGGCACCTCTGGCGCTACCAGTGGGACAAGGGCGGCTTCATCAGTCAAAACGGCGCCCCCTCGGCCGCATTCCCCGGCGACGGCAACACCTACGTGCCGCCGTCCAATGCCGCCCTGCTCAACAGCGCCTCCAAGGACGATGTCATCCCTGCTTCCAGCACCGCCATCACCGCGATGGCTGCCGGCAACGTGGATAGCGACCCCGACATCGAAATCGTCTATGCGCTCGAAAACGGCGAACTCTACCTCATCGACGGGCCCGGCGATCAACCCAATCCCGCCCGCCACTGGATCTTGTACTGAAGCTTGAAAACCAATCGCAGCTCCCCGCCCCGGGCGGGGGCCCAAACTTAACTTAGGGAGGAAATCACCCATGAAGCGCTGGCATGAGACCGCTTTCACCCTGATCGAATTGCTCATCGTCGTCGCGATCATCGCCATCCTGGCGGCGATCGCCGTCCCCAACTTCCTCGAGGCGCAAACCCGCTCCAAGGTCTCCCGCTGCCTCGCCGATCAACGCTCCGTCGCCGTCGGCTTCGAGGCCTATCACGTCGACAACCAGAAATATCCCCCCATCGGCACCCCTCCCGGCTTCGGCGGCTGGGCCGGCTGGTGGCTCGATAGCTGTTATCAGCTCACGACCCCCATCGCCTACCTCTCCAGCACCGAATCCATGATCGATCCATTCGAAAAGCCCAACCAGTGGGCGGAATCCAACCCCTACAAGACCAACTCGTACATTCACTACGACCTGGCCGACACGAGCAAGGGCATGAGCCCGATCTACAAGCAGAAATCCACGTATTACCTGATCCAGAGCTTCGGCCCCGCCTCGCTCCTCGTCACCGACCAGGGCGCCTTCGGCTTCGTCCCCTACGACGCCACCAACGGCACCGTCAGCCTCGGCCAGATCATGTACTACGGTCCGGGAGGGCAACGCTACTTCCGGGCTCAGTAACCCTCACCCCCCCAACACGCTCCGCCGGCCGGCGATCCGTCCCTGATCCCCGGCCGGCGGAGTCCCCATGCCGGCGCTTGCCTGGCCTTCGATCTCAGCGGGAGAAATCAGCATGCATCATCGCCCCTTTGCCTTCACGCTGATCGAACTGCTCATCGTCGTCGCCATCATCGCCATCCTGGCGGCGATCGCCGTACCCAACTTCCTCGAGGCCCAGACCCGCTCCAAAGTCTCCCGCTGCCTCGCCGATCAACGCTCCGTCGCCGTCGGCTTCGAATCCTATCACGTCGACAACCAGGACTATCCCCCCCTGGGCGTCCCCAATGGCTTTCAGACCTGGGCCGGCTGGTGGCTCGACGCCTGCTACTACCTGACGACCCCCATCGCCTACCTCAGCAGCACCGAGGCGATGCTCAACCCCTTCGAGAAACCGCCCCACTGGTCCGAGACCGACATCTACAAGACCAACTCCTACATCCATTACGATCTGGATGGCGGCCGGGGGATGTCCCCCCGCTTCGCGGAGAAGGGCCTCGCCTACCTCGTCCAGAGCTTCGGACCCGCCTCGATCATGGTCACCGATAACGGCGCCGCCTGGGGCTTCGTTCCCTACGACGCCACCAACGGCACCGTCAGCCTCGGCCAGATCATGTACTACGGCCCGGGCGGCCTGCGCGCGTTGCGCTCCAACTGATCCGCGGCGTTCAAGGAGCAGCTCCGATGATTGGTTCCTTCCACCAGTCCCTGATCCCCCTTTGGCGCGCGCTGGCGACGCTTCGCGGCGCCTCGCGGCGACGCCCCTGCGTCCGCTTCGCTTGCGGTGCGGCCTTCGCCTCGGCGGCCGCCCTGCCCGCCCAGCCCTCGCCCCAGCTCATCCAGTCCGACCCGAACCGCACCGTCGCCGCGATCGCCCTCGGCGATTTCTCCCAGACCGGCGCCGGCGGCGTCTTCGCCGCCTGGGTCCACGACGACCCTTCGGCCGAGAGCCTCCTCCGCTTCCATCAGCGCGCCGGCGAGGCTTGGGCCCGCGAACAGATCGCCGCCTTCACCGATGTCGGCACCACGCCCACCGATTCGCCGACCCCTCCCATCCTGCTCGCCGCCGGCGATTACAGCAACGACGGCAAGACCGATCTGACCGTCGCCGTCAATTCCTTCAATACCACGACTTCCCTGCGCCACTACCAGCGCGCGAACGCCGGGTTTTCGCCCGACGACGACTCCGAGGCGAATGTCCTGACCGAGACCGACGCCGGCCGCCGGAGCACCTTCTGGCAGGCCCTCGCGATCGGCGACCTCCTCGCCGACGGCGTCCCGACCCTTGTCAGCAGCGACATCAACTTCTTCGAACCCTACGCCGGCCACGCCGCCCCGCTCCCCGCGCTCGGTTTCGGCCCGCAGCGCATCACGCTGCATCGCCGCGCCGGCGCCGGCGCCTTCGGCGCCCAGAGCAGCGTCAGCGACCTGGAATACGCCCGCGAAAACTCCGAGGAGACGACCCTGGCCGTCGGCGACATCTCCGGCGATGGATTCCCCGAAGTCCTCATCGTCGAGAACATCTGGAATCGCTCGCCCGGCTGGGGCCACCAGCTCAGCGTCGCCGCGATGTCGGCCAATGGCGGCGACGACGCCGGTTCGTTCGTCGCCGGCGATGTCGAGGACTTCTTCGACGACCCCGTCGAATTCGCCCCCAATGCCCTTCTCAGCGTCGATCGCGTCATCCGCGAACTCTTCTGGAGCGACGCCCACGGCCAGATGGGCGTCACCGCCGTGGCCATCGCCGGCGCCGACGACCTGACCCGCGACGGCATCGCCGATCTGGCCGTCGCCCGCTTCGACAGCTACGACGGCGAGCCCTACGGCAATCCCCCGTTCCCCGCCACCGCCGCGACCAACGGCCACGGCGTCCTCGAAGTCCGCCAGGTCCCCTTCAACGGCGAATTCCTCGGCGAGGATCTGCGCTTCGACATCGAGGATTACGGCCCCTGGCGCTGGACCAGCCTGCACGTCGCCGACACCGACGGCGACGGCGCCCCCGAACTGATCGCCGCCGCCGAGGATCTCGAGTCCGGCCTCTGGCACCTCTGGCGCTACGTCTGGGACAAGGGCGGTTTCATCAATAACGACGGCGCCCCCTCGGCCGCCTTCCCCGATGGCGACTACCATCCCCCCGCCCCGGCGGCCCTGCTCAACAGCGCCACGCGCACCGACATCATTCCCCCCGCCGGCGCGGCCATCACGGCCCTCGCCGTCGGCAATGCCGACGCCGACGACGATGTCGAAATCGTCTACGGATTGGACAATGGCGAGCTTTACGTTTTGGATGAGGCCGGCGGCGTCAATGCCGCCCGCTCCTGGATGCTTTTCTGAGCGCCCGGCCTCGTCCCGGCGGCGGTGCTCCGCCGGCCCGACGGCTCCATCCGAGCCGCCGACCTCGACCCCATGCCCTGAAGGGAGCCCCTGCGCGTGATCCTGGATCGAAAGGATGTGCCGGACCATGACTAGCCCACGGCAGGAGACGCTCGACCGGCCGGCCCCCGCTTTGCCCTCCCGCATCGCCGCCCTGCCGCGCGTCGGCTCGCGCGTCACCGACCAGCGCATCGCCCAGCTTAAGGCCCAGGGGCGCGAAATTCTCCCGCTGACGGCCTATCCCCATCGCGAGCTGCCCGAGTCCGCCCTGGCCGCCGGCCGCGCGGCCCTCGACCGGCTCGACCATCCCCCCGCCCGCGGCCTCCGCGGCCTGCGCGCCGCCCTCGCCGATTACTGGGGCCGGCTCACCGCCCACGCCTACGACCCCGACCGCGAAGTCCTCATCACCGCCGGCACGATGCACGCTCTGATGACCTGCTTCATGGCCATCCTCGATCCCGGCGACGAGGTCCTGCTGCCCACCCCCGCCTATTTCTTCGATGGCAGCGTCGTCCTCGCCGGCGGCGTCCTGCGCTTTGTCCCGTTCGATGAGGCCGACGACTTCCGCTGGCGCCCCGAGCGGCTCGAGGCCGCCGTCGGCCCCCGCACCCGCGCCATTCTGCTCAACACGCCGACCAATCCCACCGGCGCCGTCGCCTCGCGCGACGACCTCGAGCAGATCGCCGCCATCGCCGAAAAGCACGACCTCTACGTCATCTGCGACGAGTCCTACGACCGGCTCGTCTACGACGGCGGACGCCACGTCAGCCTGCTCGAATGCGAAACCGCCCGCGACCGCCTGATCCTCGCCGCCAGCTTCACCAAGAGTTTCGCCATGGCCAACTGGCGCGTCGGCTACCTGATCGGCCCCCCGCCCGTCATGGACGCCGCGCTCAAGGCCCTGGAGTGGTCCTTCCTCTATGGGCCGCTGGTCAATCAGTGTGTGGCCGAGGCCGTCCTGCGCCACGACCTCTCATGGCTCGACGGCGTCGGTGCGGAGTTCCAGGCCAATCGCGACCGCCTGTGCGCTGCCCTCGCCGCCGATCCACGCCTGTCGTTCGTCCGCCCCCGCGGCAACCCGTTCATCTTCCTGAATGTCTCGCGCCTGGGCGACGACGCGCGCGTCGCAAGCCATCTGCTCGAGCACCATGGCCTCCCCTGCACCGCCGGCCATCTGCACGGCGCCCCCGGCTATCTGCGCGTGGCCTTCGGCGGTCCCCCCGCCGCCGTGGACGAAGCCGCCCGCCGCATCCTCCGCGCCGCCGATGAACTCGCGGGCGACAACTCCTGACCCAGTCCCTTATGTCCCTGATTCCCCCACTGAAAGCCCCCCATGAAAACACTGCTTGAAGACCAATACATCATCGAATTCGACCCGGCCGCCGCGCCGGCCATCGAGCTCGAGCCCGGCGAGGAGCTCGAAGCCCGCGTCAAGGACTGGTGCTTCGGCCTCGTCAGCGACGACCCCGCCACCTACGAACGGGCCTCGCGCACGCCGCGCTGCCCCGCCGCCGGCCCGGTCTTCGTGCGCGGCGCCGCCCCGGGCGATGCCATCGCCGTCCGCATCCTCGCCCTCGACCCGATCAGCCCCGGCCATATGGTCATCCGACCCGGCTGCGGCCCCTTCGGCGACCGCGTCGAGCAAATGGAAATCCTGCGCATCCCGCTCGAGGACGGCATGGCGCGGCTCCCCACCGGCCTGCGCGTCCCGCTCGCGCCGATGCTCGGCGTGCTCGGCGCGACGCCCGCCGACGCGCCCGCCCCCACCCTGATCTCCGGCGATCACGGCGGCAATCTCGATACCCGCGAAATCGCCGCCGGCTCCACCGTCCTCCTCCCCGTCCAGGTCGAGGGCGGCCTGATCGCCTTCGGCGACGCCCACGCCGTCATGGGCGACGGCGAACTGAGCGGCAGCGGCGTCGAAGTCGCTGTCGTCGCCCGCCTCGCTTTTGACATCCTCCCCGGGCGCAACCTCCGCCGGCCCCGCATCCTCAGCCCGACCCACATGATCACCCTCGCCACCCGCGACGACTTCCGCGCGGCCGTCGAGCTGGCCACCAACGACATGGCCGACTGGATCATCGAACTGACCGGCTGGAGTTTCCGCGATGCCGCCCTCCTGATCGGCGCCGCCGGGCGGCTCCTGGTCAGTCACGTCATCAACCGCCCCGGCCCCACGATCAAGCTCGCCCTCAGCCGCGAGCTCCTCCAGATCTGACTTCCACTCCCGCACGAAAAGGACACCCGATGAGGACCCCGCTTGTGTCGACTCAATCGCAAACCGTAACCTTCGGGCTGGAATCGCCCTCCCGCTGGATTCATTTCATCATCCTGGCGGCGCTCCTTGCGCTCGTCCCGATCGCCGGCCCGGCCCAGGCACCCGAATCTTCGGACGAACGGCCCCGCCTCGAAAACCCCAGCCTGGCGCTCGTCTTCGATCCGCGCGACGGCAGCCTCGCCGCCGTCACCAACCGCCTCACCGGCGAGCGCCACGACGTCGCCGCCCAGGCCTTCCTGCTCTACACCGACCAGGGCGAGATCTCCCCCGCCACCGCCCCGCTCGCCGCGACCGCCTCGATCGAGAACGGCATCCGCTTCACCTATCGCCACCCCAGCGCCGCCATCGAATTGGACTACCGGCTCCACCCCGAGCATCATTTCGTGGAGAAAATCATCCGCCTGAAAAACGAGAGCGATGAGCCCATCCTGATTCAGGAGATCATCGCCGAGCGCTTCCGCTTCACCCCCGCCTTTGCCGAAGTTTACGCCCACGACGACGGCACCGACTGGCGCTGCCCGATCAATGTCTTTCTGCGCACGCGCAAGGGCGGCCTCTTCACCGGCGTCGAGAATCCCTACTTCGAAATGATCGTCCCCGGCGCATGGCAGGCCACCCGCCTCGACCTGCGCTTCGCTCCCCGCTGGATCCTCCATCCCGGCGAAACGTTTGAAGCCGAACCCAGCTTCCTCGGCGCCTACCGCAACGAAGGCATCTACTTCTTCAAGGAACTGCAGCCCTTCGCCTACATGTCCAACCAGCAGATCATCATGGACTGGGGCGAGGTCTGGGCCATGCAGGAGTTCCTCCGCGACATCATGCCGCCCAAAGAACTCCCCTACCCCGATTATTACATGCGCGCCAACGCCGTGAACTATTTCACCAACCTCGGCCGCGCGCGGGGCACGGAAGAGAAACCGTTCGGCAAGGACCGCGAATGGTGGCCACCCCACAGCCATGCCCCCTGGGAACCGGCCATGACCGAGGCCGGCAAGCATTACATCGACATGCTCAAGAAGCAGGGCAACATCGACAGCATCGACTGGGGCACCATCTGGCTCGGCCACGCCGGCTGGCTCCGCGAATCCCCCGATGAATACCTCGAGCGCCTCGGCACTGACTGGGACATCGAGCCCAACCCCCACTGGCTGGAACTGATCCGCTACGGCCAGCAGCAGGGTTTCGGCGTCGGCATCATGGACGAAGGGGGCGCCCGCGACTACCTCAAGTACGAAGACCACTGGAAGGTCAAGGACAAGAGCGGCAAGCCGATCCAGGGCGTCGCCCAGCTCGAGGGCTACATGGGCCGCAACTGCTGGGCCAACCCCGAATTCGCCAACTGGTGGGTCGACATCGTCAGCAAGACGATCGACGAATACGACGTCCCCATCTGGGGCACCGATGCCGGCAGCATCTGGTGGGTTCCCTTCGACCCCCCGCTGGAATGCTATGATCCCGACCACGGCCACCCCGTCGGCGAATGCGCCTACTACGCCTGGCGCAACATCATGAACGCTTCCGCGGAACTCGTCCGCCGCCACCCGGATTGCGTGCTGCGCAACGCCGGCGGCATGCACCGCGGCTACCCCTGGGTCCTCCGCGACTGGATCGAGTACCACGGCTATCTTGATCCCGTCGCTCAGGGCGAGGGCGGCACCGTCAACGACAACATCCGCTTCCAGGGCTGGCACGCCCGCAATCTGCGCTTCATCCCCGGCTACAAATCCGGCGGCGGCCTCCGCACCGACGACCCCTACGGCATGGCCTACGGCGCCTTCACCCACATGACCCACAGCGATCACGGCGAGGCCGAAATGGTCCCCCCGGTCGGCGTCACCGACCCCGCCGAGCAGCAGCGCCACGTCGATTTCTTCCGCAAATGGGCGCAGTGGGCCGATGACAATGTCCAGTTCATGCGCGTCCGCCGCGACATCCTCGGCGAGCCCCGCACGAGCAAGCTCGACGGCAGCGCCCACTGCATCGGCGATCGCGGCTTCCTCTTCGTCTTCAATCCCGGCCGCCGGGCCCGCGCCGCCGAAATCCCGATCAATCACTGGATCGGCCTGACCGAAGGCGACGCCTTTACCATCTCCTACATCTACCCCGACGACGGCGGACCGGTCGGCGTCTACCAGCGCGATGAACGGCTCCTGATTCCGGTCCCCTCGCACGAAGTGGTTGCTCTCTCGATCCAGCCGGCCGATGCTGAAGGGTCCTCGCCAGACGCCCGCCCCGACGTTTCCGGTCTCCCCGTCGACAAGGCGTTCCACGACGCGGCCGACGTCCGCGAGCGGTTCGGCGACGACATCCGCCTCCCCCCGTCGGCCCGGCCGGCGGATGAGGACTGACGCGCGCCGGCCGGCCCCGCCCCCGGCCACAACCCTGGCAAAGGATCCGCCCCCCATGCTCGATCGCCGGACATTCCTTGGCGAGTTGGGACTCGGCGGGCTCGGGCTGCTGGCGCCC
>MVZB01000126.1 GCA_002068205.1 candidate division BRC1 bacterium ADurb.BinA292 | reverse complement strand
GGCGACCGCCGGCGGGATCGCGCCCAGCAGCATCAGAGCAGTCATCCAACTGAACGCGGCGTCGCGGAGCGAGCCGTAGCTCAGGCCGCCGTGCTGATGGCCGCTGTGTTGATGGCCGCCGTGGGGTGACGGCAAGCCGTGTGCAGCATGCGAAAGGTGCGCGGCGTGGCCGGCGGGGGGATGGATCGTCATGTCGCCGCCGGCTGCCGGCCCGGCTGCCGGCGGTTCCGGACGCGGGTTGCCGGTTGCGCGCGCGGCGACTTGCTCATCGATCCACGTGCCGGCAAGCATGCCCAGGCCGCCGACCGCAAGCATGATCAGCAACATGTCGACGCGATGATTGAGATGCCAGCGGTGACGCCACGCCTGCTGAAAGAGCAGAGCCAGCGCGGCGGCGCACAGCAGCCATTGAGCGGCGGCCGGCGCGGGCGGGCGGTCCAGCAGCACCAGGCCGAGCCCCTGGGCGAGGACGGCCGCGCCCAGAGTCAGCGCGAGCCGGCGGTCACGGCGCGGGGAGGACGGCATGGCGCGCCTCCGGAGCCGGGTTCTTGACCGGCGCAGCGCCGGGTTCGTCGTGCAGCGCGCGCAGCGAACGCCAAGTGACGATCAGGCTGGAGCAGGTCATGATGAGCGCCGCCGCGACCGGATGCAGCCAACCGGCGGCGGCCACGGCCATCCCGGCCAGGTTGTAGGCGACGGCGAGGCGGATGTTGCTCTGAATCACGCGGGCGGCGCGGCGCGCGAGATCGATCGCCCGGGGGATCGCCGCCAGGTCGTCGTCCGTCAGCAGGGCGTCGGCCGATTCGCGGGCGAGCGGCGCGGCGCCGGCCACGGCGATGGCGGCGTCGGCCTCGGCCATGGCGGCGGCATCGTTCAAACCGTCGCCGACGAACAGCACAGTGCGGCCGGCGGCGCGCAGCTCGCGGACGCGGGCCAGCTTCGCCTCCGGCGTGAGGGCGGCCTCGTACTCGGCAAGGCCGAGCCGGGCGGCGCGGTCGGCCGTGTCCCCGGTCAGCACCATCAACCGCGGACCGAGCGCGCGGGTCAGCTCCAAGGCTGGTTGCATGGAAGACATCGGGCGCTCGTCGATGGCGGCGGCGGCGATCGACCGGCCGTCGAGGAGGACGGCGATGCGCTGGGTCAGGCCGTCCGCTTGCAGGCGGTCGCTCAGCTCGCGCCATGGTGCTTGCTGATCAGCGCCCAGGATGCCTTCCGAACCGATGCGCAGGCAACCCGAGCCCGTCTCGCCATCGGCGCGCCAGGTCACATCCGCTTCAATCCCCAGGCCGGGGATGATCCGCAGGGCATCGACCCGGACGGCGTCGGCGATCGCGTCGGCGGCGGGCGCGAGCGAGGCCAGCGCCTCGGCCAGGGGATGATCCGACGCCCGTTCGGCCGCGGCGATCAGGGCGCGCCACCGCCGGTGCGTCCCGGGCGACGCGTCGGCCAGGACCAGATCGGCCAGTTGGGGCCGCGGCAGGGTGAGCGTGCCGGTCTTGTCGAAGATCACGAGGTCGACGGCCGCGAGCCGCTCGATGAGGGAACCGGCGCGCGCGACCAGGCCGTGCTCGGCGATGCGGCCGATGGCGCTCCAGACGGCGGCCGGCGTGGCGAAGCCCAGCGCGCAGGGGCAGGCGATGAGCAGGACCGCCAGCATGTTGAACAGGCCGGTCGGCCAGCCGGCCAGCCGGGTCCAGACGAGGAACGTCAGCAGCGCAATCGCGAGGACCAGCGGCAGGAACAGGCGCGCCATGCGGTCGGCGGCGGTGACGAAGGCCGACGGGCGGGCGCGCGCCTGGTCGATCGCGCGGGCGATGCGGTCGATCCGCCGGGCGTTGCCGGGCGCGGTGGCGCGCACGGTCAGCGTGGCGTCGACGCAAACCGCGCCGGCCGCAACGGCGTCGCCCGGCCCGCGGCGCGCGAGGCTGGACTCGCCGGTCACGTGCGCCTGCTGGACGAACGCCGCGCCGGCGGCGACGATGCCGTCGACCGGGATCATGCGGCCGGGCTGCACGCGGACGAGGTCGCCCGCCGCGATCTCGCGGACGGGGCAGGCGCGGGAGGCCCCATCGGGCGCGAGCCGTTCGCAGATTTCGGGGATGCCGAGCCACGACGCGACCGACGCCAGCGCCCGTTCCTGGCTGGATTGGGTCAGGCGCCGGCCGAGTGAATAGACGACCAGCAGCACCGCCACCGTTTCGAAGTAGACCGGGCCGTCGCCGGCGAGCATGCCCTGCAGCGAGGCGCCCGACGCCCCGAGCAGGCCGGCCAGAAAGAGGGCCTCGACCGTGACGCGGCGGGCGCGCGCCGCCTGGAACGCACGGCGCAGCAGCGGCCCCCCCAGGGTCGCCCACAGGATCACGGCGACAATCAGGAGCCCGGTGTGGACGACGGTGCGGGTCGTGGCGGAGGCTTCGGCGGTGTTGATCGCCAGGCTGAAGCTCATCGCATAGCCGGCCAGCAGCGCGCCCAGGCCGATGCGCCACCAGTCGCGCAGCGCCTGGCGTTCCTGGGCCGGATCGCGCGGCAGGGGGGGACAGCAGGCGGCGGGGTCGGGAGACGGGTTCATCTTCAGCCCATGAGTGCGGCCGGCGGCACGGCCGGGGGATCCATCGCGGCGCCGGGGGCAGCGATTATTCGGCCGGTTCCGGTTCGGGGAGGGCGAACTGATCCAGTTCGCCGGCGGTCCAGGCCGCGCCGCGCTCGGCGGTGGCCGCGCGGACGCGGGCGACGTCCTCCGGCGCGACGGCGGGCGCGTCGTTGCCCCAGGATTGGCGCACGTAGGTTAGCACGGCCGCGATTTCCAGATCGGTCATCAGGTCGCGATGCGCGGGCATGATGTTGTCAAAGGTCTCGCCGTCGATGACGAGCGGCCCCTGCAGGCCGTTCAGCACGATCGCGGCGGCGCGTTCGGCCGGCCCGGTGGCGTAGGGCGAACCGGCCAGCGGCGGATACGTGCCGGGCAGGCCCTGGCCCGTCGGCTGGTGGCAGGCCTGGCAACGGACGTAGGCGCGCCGTCCCAGCGTCAGCATGTCGGAGGCCTTGGCCTCGGCGGCGGGCGCGGCGCCGGCCTGGGCGCGTTCGTCGTAGACCATCGCGTTCCAGTCGCCGCTGAAGGCGCCGAGGTACCAGCCGCCCCAGCCGGCCAGCGCGAGGAACAGGAAGACGAGCCAGATCGAGATCGGTTCGTAGCCGTCGCGCGGTTCGGCCTTTTCGCGGGCGATCGGCTCGTGAATCGCCTCGACATCGGTATCCGCCGTGTCGCGGATGAAGGTCTGATGCGGGTTCGTGGTCACGGCTGCGCCTCCGGCACGGCGTAATCGTGACGCATGCTCTTCAGGTAGGCGACAAGCTGCTGGGCATCGGTCGTCGGCAGCAGGTATTCGTTCTCGGCCAGCACGCCGGGGGGCATGCGGATCGCATTAAACGGCGGCTCGCGCCCCGGCTCGAGCGTTCGCTTTTCGAACAGGAACGGGAACTTCGGCATGGTCGAGCCGGGCGACGTGAGTTCCGGGTCATACAGATGCTGGTAGTGCCAGTTGTCGTCGGACTGGCGCGAGCCGATGTTGACCAGGTCGGGCCCGGTGCGCATCGTGCCGAGCTGATGCGGCTGATCGTAGAGATAATCGCGGGCGACCGAGCGGCGCGTGCCCCAGCCGCGATCGATATCGGCGCCGAAGTGCTCCGGCCGCACCTGCTGGCTGTGGCAGTAGACGCACCCCATGGCAATGTAGACACGCCGGCCGGCCTCCTCGAACTCGGTGCGCGGCTGCGGATACAGGTTGCCGTCGGCGGCCTCGACCGGCTCGAGCCGGAACAACTGGTACTCCGGGATGAAGACGAGCCCGATGCTCGAGATGATGACGGTGAAAATGATGCCGGCGTAGAGCAGGGCGGTGCGGTTCATCACTGCGCCTCCGCCGGGTTGATCTCGCGTTCGCCCCGCGGCCGGCCCAGCAGCGTCGGCCCCGGCGCGCGCGCGGGCTCGCGGGCGCCAGCCAGCATGCGCCAGACCAGCACGGCAAACGCCACGTGGCCGATGGTCATCAGGACGCCGGCGAACGAGCGCGACCAGAGGAAGGGGATCGTGAAGCGCACGATGTCGAGGAACGGGATGGCCGCGTCGTTCATCATCCGGCCCTGAAGCCAGCCACCCCAGGTGAGGCCCCCCCAGTAGAGCGCGATGCCGAGCGCGCTCCCCCAGAAGTGGATCCGGATCAGGCGGGCCGAGGACCATTCGCGGCCGGTCATGCGCGGCAGCATGTAATAGACCGCGCCGAACATGACCATCGAGTAGAAGGCGTAGACGCCCAGATGGGCATGGGCGACGGTGTAGTGGGTGAAGTGGCTGATCTCGTTGACGCCGCGCAGCGCCTGCAGCGAGCCCTGGAAGCTGACGAGCGTGTAGCTCATGCCGCCGAAGACGACGAAGCGCAGCGTGGGGCTCGTCCGCAGCATGTGGAAATGGCCGACCATCGTCAGGTGGTGGTTGATCGCGACGGCGGTGACCGGGATGAACATCATCACGCTGCCGACGATGCCGACCGAGATCAACCAGGCCGGCAGCGGTCCGCCGACCAGGTGGTGCGTGCCGGCCCAGTTGTAGAACAGCGCGAGCGACCAGAAGCCCAGCAGCGAAAGATAGTAACTGTGGATCGGACGGCCGATCACCTTGGGGATCAGGTAGTAGACCGCGCCGACGCCAATCGGCGTCAGGAACAGGCCGAGGACGTTATGGGCGAACCACCAGTTGGCGCTGCCCTGCACGACGCCGGTGGCTCCGCCGAGGTGGATCATCAGTTGCGCCATCAGGTAAAGATAAGGGAACCAGAGGATCGCCCCGAACAGATACCACTGCGTCACGTAGATGTGGCCCGGGGGGCGGCGCGCGAAGGTATAGAACGAGACCAGGCCGACGGCGCCGAAGAGCAGCGCAAGCGCGAGCGCGACGGGAACGGGGAACTCAATCCACTCGACGCCGGTGCCGTGGCCGGCCAGGATTGCGACCGTTCCGGCCGCCACGGCCAGATTCCAGAGCCAGGCGATGGCCGTCAGCAGGCGCGGAAAGACGAGCGTGACGCGCGAGAGGCGGGTTTGCAGCCAGAGCATGGCGGCGATGCCGACCATCGCGGCCCAGCCGTAGATCACCGTGTTCAGATGCGCGGGACGGACCCGGCCGAACGTGAGCCAGGCGTGATGGCTGAGAAAACCGGGGCTGTGCAGCTTGATCGAGGCCGCCATCGCCAACAATGAGCCGAACAGCAGCCAGGCGACGGCGCTGGCGACAAACAGCGTGACCGGTCCCTGGCAGGAACGGTCGATCTCGGCGCGCGAGCGCAACTCCTGGCGCGGGTCGGCGCCCTCGCTCGGGTCTTGGACGGCAAGGACCATGGCGACGTCAGTCCGGCGGATTCTCGCTTTCGGCGGGTTTATTCTTCCTCGCGCGGGGGAGGAAAGGCGTCGGTAGGGCGGCCCACCGGCTCCTCGTTGTCGAAGATGCTGCGCGCGCCCGCCGTCAGGTTGCGGAACTGTCCGCGGCGGATGGCCCAGACGAGCCCCGCCACGGCCGTCAGGCCGAACAGGACGGCAACCAGAATGATGGCGACAAGCAGACGGGTCACGGTTGGATTCCCCCGCCTCGGCAACGGCGCCCCACCCCCACGCCGAGGAGGCGCTCCCATTCTAGTGGCTGAGAACGAAAAGCGGAACCCTTTTCCGGCTTTCCGCTTTGAAGGGGAATGGCCTTGATCTTCACGGGACAGGCACGACGGCGGAATCTGCAAACCCGCCGATACCACAGAGCCGACCCGTGGGCTGGCCGTGGCGAACTCAAGCCAGATGCTGAGCATCCCATCCGACCGGTGTTCGGATCGCATCCCTCCCGCACAGCCGGTGCTCCGGGGCGAGTGAACCCGTCTGGCGGGTCGCGGGCCTGTGGTCCCGGGGAGCAGACCCCTCGGGGGTCAATCAGGCCGCGCCAGGATTTCGTAAACCACCATCTCGGCGTCGCCAAGGGTTGGGCGCCATCGGGAACCGTTAATCTCTGAAGCCAGCAGACGTCCTTCCAGATCGAACCGTCTCACTTCATATTGACCGGTCGGCGAGCGCAGCCACGGCGTCAGATCCGCTGCCAATGGGATCCGTTGCCCGGTTTCGCTGTCGTTCAGGGCCAGCACCAGCAGGCGATCAGGGAGCACGTAGGCGCTTAGACGGGCACCGGTCGGTTCTTCGGTGAGGATGCAATCGCCGATCAGGGTGCCGTCGACAAAATAGGGGAGGAACTGCCTGCGCAACCCGGCGCACTGCTTCAAGGCCCGGCTCAGTTCAGGATAATCGGCGATCCGGCCCGAGCCGTTGATCCCACCGACGCGCGACGTGAAGACGTTGAGGTAGTGGTTGTCGATGAAGGCGCCGCGCACCTCCCGCGCCGAACGGTCGATATTGACATTCAGGCGCGGGGCGGGGTAAACGCTGTTGAACGGCCGGCAGTCACCCCCCTCCATCCATGGCCAGTTGACCTAGTTCCACGAGTAGTCGAGATAGATGGCGTTGGCGTCCAGGTTCTCGATGCACTCGCCATGGAACGTCGCCTCGCGATCCTGGGCGTGCGCGGCGGCGTGGATCCGCTGCGTCAACTCATAGAACGGCTGTTTGCGCGGCTGGTTGGGTTGGTCGAAGCGTGAGTAAAGATCCCACTGATCCCAGCCGAGCGAAGGGGTGAGCGTCGCGATAATCCGCCGACAGGATTCATAGGCGCCCTGGCGCCAGGTCAGATTGTCGATGCCGGCCTCGATGCACGAGAGACCGTGGCCATAATACGGGCGCATGACGGGAACGAATTCCGTGTGATAGGTCCAGCCCGAGCCCGGCGGCCCGACCTGCAGTCCCCAGCGTTCCGCCGTTGGGTTGGCCACCAGCATGATCGAGATGAACAGGCTGACGTTGACGCCCAGCTCGCGGCATTCCTCGATGGCCCGGCGCAGTTGCTCGGCGGTGCCGATTTGTGGAAAGGGATCCGAAATCGGCACCTGCATGCCGCCCCACCACGACCAGAGGCAGATCTCCTGGATGCCGTGCTCGAGGCACTCGCGGGCCACGCGGGACAGGTCCTCGGCACGATAAATGATGTCGCCCTCGGGATCGTTGGGATAGGCCTGAGTCATCCACAAGGTCCGGAAGCCGAGTCCCTCACGCACGTGTCGCGGGACAGGAAACGGGCGCTTCAGGTTGGCGTGGACGTACTCACGGAACGGCTCGATCCCCTTGGCCCAGCCGTGTCGGTGGGGGGTCAGGACATACTCGTCGCTGTGCCAGCGCTCGCCGGGCCCGATCTCCACCTTGTGCAGGCAGGCCAGGCGCAGCTTATCCTCACCCTCGGTCAGGTGCAGCCACACCTTTTCGGGCGAGTCCTGCCAGTTGTCGCCCGGCCCCCACAGCCACCATTTCCGGAACAGGCTGAAACCCCCCTGGAGCCCGCCCACGTCCATCCAGCGCGCAAGCATCGGCGTCGACGGGTAATACGGTCCCGAAGCGTATTCGATCCCTGTGCGGGCGAGATCCTGGCCGTAGAAATCGATGCCGCGGGCCGGAGTGCGGAGCAGTTCAAAGGGGTTATTCACGAAACCGGCGGTGCGGAAGTGCGTTCGCCCCTGGCCGGCGAATTCGGTAATGCCCATGAAATCGGGAAAGAGGACCTGTGGGATGGTCGTGGCGGATTGATTATCGACGGTGCCGGTCATCGACAGCGAGCGGCCATCGGGGAGAGCCCTGAACGTGACGGACGCCGCGACGTTTCCCTGAAGCTCGAAGGGATCCTCCGCCAGCGTCACCCACTCCTGGCGGTCGTTCTCGGCGTCGTAGCGCAAGGCAATGGCCTCGCGCACCGGGGACTGCGGTGTGCGGCGGCGGCTTGGCCCCAGGCGCTCCCAACGGACGGTCACGCTGTCCGAGGTGCGTTCGATGGAGGCGCCCGTCGAGAAGCGCGCGGCGAGCCGCAGCGGCTCGAAGCTGGGAATGGGGTAGGCCAGGTCGAGCAGGCTGCCGCGCGCGGCGCTCGTCTGGATCATGGCGCCAACTCCGGGATAGGTCATCTCGACGAGGGCGCCCGAGTCGGCGTCGAAGGCAAGCTGCAGGCCGTTTAACTCGGCCGTGACCGACTCGCCGGCGGCGTTGACCGGTCGTGTGACCACGAGAAGCAGACAGACCAGGAGCGTGAAGGATCGCATCGGCCTCCTCCTGTTCAACCGCGGGCTGGAAGATGGCTGACGGGGATCACTGTAGCAATCCGGCAATGGGAGTCGAGGAGTATCTGTGAGTGCGAAAAGATGCCTCGGGGCGGGCATGCTGAAACTCCATGGGCCATCACGAGGACGAAGGAGGGGCGAGGCGCTGGAAGCTCCAGACGTCCTGATGGTTGTCCCAGCCCCGCTCGGCATGGCGCAGCAGGCGGATCGGCGGGTCGCCGTCCTCGGGCAGCGCCGCGCGGACATAGGCCGGCGCCAGCAACGTGATGCCATAGTCCGGTTCATGCGCGTAATAGGGCAGGAACGCGGCGCCCGCGGCGTCCAACTGCGCGCGGAACACTTCGGTCTTGTCCGCGAACATGAAGCCATACATCGGGATCAGGGCGAGGCAGGACGGCAGAGGCGCGTCGTCAGGCGCATCCCCCAGCGGGTCTGCTTTTCACGCAGCGGATCGCGCCGCCGCCCCTCGCGGTCGTAGATTTCCTGATTGAAGGCGAACATCCAGGGGGACTTGACCCGGCCGTAGATGTTCTGGAAAGCGGTGATCCAATCCATGCGGGTTCCTCGCGCGCGGGTCAGCTTGTGCTCGGTGCGATTCGTTCCGCCGCCGCGGGACCCGTTCGGCTCAGGGGAGTGGGCAGATGGGAAGAAAGGGGGCGCGAGGGCATCATGACGCCGCCGGCACATTCAATCCCCTGGCGGCTTCGCGGTCCAGGAAGAGCTCGCAGCGCGGATGCCGGCTCAGGATCGAGCAGGGGACGGCGGCGTCGACCGGACCGGAGATCGCGGCGGCGACGGGAGCGGCGCAGTCGCCCGTGGCCAGCGCGAGGATCGTGCGCGCCTTGAGCAGTTGGGGCAGCGTCATCGTGATCGCGCGGCGGGGAGTCCGGTCGGGCGATTCAAACAGCCCGGCGAGGGCCAGGCGCCGGCGGGTGGGTTCGACGAGGGGAACCAGGG
>MVZB01000125.1 GCA_002068205.1 candidate division BRC1 bacterium ADurb.BinA292 | reverse complement strand
TACAGCAAAACGGCCCCTGGATTCGTGCAGACGATAAAAAGTGTGAGGCGAAAGCGATGCACGGCCTCCACGCTTGGCGGGTATGTGTGCGTCTTCGATATCGATCTGGATCTTGAACCAAATGCCCGTGGCGCAAGTATCGGCGGGCCGCTGCAGGCGCTGGCGCAGTCGATGAACACGCAGGGGCCGCGCGAACTTACCTATCGGTTTCAGTTCACCCGTGTGGGCTGGCGTTCGCCAGACCTCGCCAAACAGTTTGAGGAAAGCAGCAACCAGGCGATGATCTCGTTCCTGCGTTCTGTGAGTTCGGCAGCGGCAGGGGCGGCGGCAGTGATCTGCAACGTAGGCAGCGGCGCGAACGAGGCCTGGGCTCAGAACTGTTGAGAGTCCCAGCTTGCAAGGGATGGCTGAAGTCCGAATGACTTCAATGCGCCACAGCCCGTCTCCTACCGGCTCGCCCGTCGCTTGCGCTCCACGCTCGACGGAATCCGCGAGAACGACTGCAACCTGAACATCCCACGCTACGTCGAGCCCGTGATCGAAGAGGAGACGATCACGGTCGTGTCGAATCAGGACGCGGGGGCGGTCAACCAGCTCGGCATCGGCACGACCAAGCTGAGCGCGTCGGGCGTTGATGTGGCTGGAACGATCGCCGGGATCACCGCGACCGGATCGGGCCAGGTGCTCAAGGGGGCGGAGAATTCGCACGTCGCCGGGTTGGAACTGGAGGTCACCACCAAGACCCCGCTGTCGACCGAAGTGCACTACAGCAAGGGGATCTCGACGAGCGTGTTCGAGCAGTTGGACAACCTGACCAAAGCGTCGACCGGACTGTTTGACACGCGCGAGCGGAGCTACACGCGCCAGATCACCGACCTGGACGACCGGGTCGACGTGCTGAACCAGCGGCTGGATACCGAGGAGGCCGCGATGCGCAAGAAATTTACCGCGCTGGAGACGAAAATCTCGGCGCTGCAAACCCAGGGCAACTTCCTGCTGAGCCAGCTGAGTTCACTGATCGCAACCTGAACCGATTAAGTTAAAGATTACCTGCCCAGCGGCCGATTAGGACCATGGCGTCCTGACTCGCGAGGCCGCCCCGCCATCGCAATCCCGGGAGCATGAGGAGCTGATGCGTCCACAACAAAACTACCGTCGCGTTCAGATCGCGACCGCCGACCCGACGCAGATCGTCGTGATGCTCTACGAGGGCGCCATCAGCAATCTGAACCAGACGCAGCGCCTGCTGGGGACCGACGACGCCAAGGCGCTCGAACGCGTGGCAAGGACCCAGGAGATCATCAATTATCTGCGCAGCGTGCTGGACCATCAGCGGGGTGGCGAGATTTCGGCTAATCTGGAGCGGCTCTACGAATACATGCGCGACAAGCTCAACGAAACGCTGATCCAGCGGACGCCGGCGCCGGTGGGCGAGGTGATCCACCTGCTCGGGATTTTGCTGGAGGCCTGGCGCGGCGTGGCGCAGCAGAGCGCCGAACCGGAACCGGCCGACGAACCGGCCGCGGCGCCGCCGCAACGTTCGTTTTCCTTCATGGGCTGAAAATCGGAGCGGTTCTGAAGTTCACCGACCGGCGTTATTCGGGCAGGTAGGCGACCACTGTCCGGCCGCCGCTGACGCGCTGGCCGACCTCGACCTGGACTCGCGCCTCGGGCGGCAGGTAGAGCTCGGTGCGCGACCCGAAGCGGATCAGGCCGATCCGCTGGCCGCGGCGAACGCGATCGCCCTTGCGCACGCGGCAGACGATCCGCCGGGCGATCAGCCCCGCGATCTGGCGCACGGTCAGGTGATGGCGCCCGCACTCCATGAAAATCCAGTTGGCTTCATTCCGCTTCCCGCTGTCGACGTTGAGCGCGTTGAGGAAATCGCCCGGCCGGTAGCGCAGGCCCGTGATGCGGCCGGCATACGGCGCGCGGTTGATGTGCACGTCGAGCACCGAGAGGAAGATTGAGATCACCGGCCCGCCCGCCGGACCGGCTTCGGGGTCCTGGTTGACCGTGATCGCGGTGACCTTGCCGTCGGCCGGACTGACCACCGCCCCCGGAATCTGGGGGACGCGCCGCGGCGGGTCGCGGAAGAATCCCAGCAGCAGCACCAGCGCGATCAGGCACGGGACCCACAAGATCCACCAGCCGAACGCATAGCCGATGACGAGGCCGATGGCGGCGACGATCGCGGGGAAGTAAGCTTCGGGGTCGATCGGAAAGCGACGGCGGCTGGGCATGGTGGAACGTGCGTTTCCTTGGGGCGCTTCTCGGCCTATTATGAGGCCGTTGCCAGGCGATGCCAATCATTTTCCCGGGGGCCAAAGAGCGCGCCGATTGAAAATCGGTCGGATCCGACGGATCCGTCCGATCCGACGGCTTGCGATCCGCTGCTTCTGAGCGGGCGGGATGAATCAATCGTCGTCGTCGGCGGCCGCGTGCGTCAGGCCCCGCTGGATCGCGGTTTTCTCGTATTTCTCGCCGATCCGATCGAGCAGATGGTCTAGCGCCTCATCCTTCTGCTCGCGGGGGTCGGGAAACAGATCGATCTGCCCTGCGCCCGCGGGCTCGAGGTTCGAAACACTGACGCCGAGCAGGCGCATCGGCAGGGACGGCCGGCCCAGACGCTGGTCGAACAGCCGCCGCGCCAGATCGCGGATCGCACCGCTCCGGGCGGTCGCGGTCTCGATCGTTTCGGAGCGCGTGACGGTGGTGAAATCGGCGTAGCGCGCCTTGAGGTGGACGGTGCGCGCGCGCAGGCCCTCGCGGCGCAGGCGGCGCGCCACCTTTTCCGCCAGCTCGTCGAGGATCGCGCGCAGCCGCGCCGCCGAGCCGATCGATTTGGCTTCCGAGGCGGCGACTACCGGCCGGTCGTCGCGGCCGAACGCCAGCTCCCGCATCGCCAGGCCCTGCGTCCCGAAGTGTTGTTCCAGCAGTTCGACCGGATAGTTGCGCAGGTCGGCGACGGTGCGGATGCCCAACTCGCTCAGCCGCCGGCGCGTTTTTTCGCCGACGCCCCACAGCTTGCCCACCGGCAGGCCGAGCAGGAAGGCGTCGATGCGTTCGGGCGCGACGACGACCAGGCCGTCGGGCTTTTCCATGTCGCTGGCCAGCTTGGCGAGGAATTTGTTCGGCGCGATCCCGACCGAGGCGGTCAGGCCGACCTCCTGGCGGATGCGGCGCTTGATCTCGCGGGCGATGGTTTCCGGCGCGCCGAACAGCCGCCGGTTGCCCGTCACGTCGAGAAACGCTTCGTCGATGGAGACCTGCTCCACCAGCGGCGTGTAGTCGCCGAAAATGGCGAAGACCTGGCGCGAGCATTCGACGTAGCGCCGCCGCCGCGGGGGGAGGAAGATCGCGTGCGGGCAGAGCTGGCGCGCTTTCCAGGAGCTCATCGCGCTGTGAATGCCGTAACGCCGCGCTTCGTAGGAGGCCGTCGCAACGACGCCGCGCTGCTCGGGCGTGCCGCCGACGATGATCGGCTTGCCGGCCAGCGCGGGTTGATCGAGCACCTCGATCGCGGCGAAGAACGCGTCCATGTCGACGTGCAGGATGTCGCGCCGGCCGCGCAACGAACGCGGATCGGAAGCTGGAAGAGTCTCGGCCATCGCGTGCCCCGGAGCCGCGGCCGGGCCGCCGGCTCCGCCGGCCATCATACGGCGCTCAATGGTAGGACGTCCAGCCGCTGCTCCCGGATTGGGAACACACGACGGCTTCATTGATCTGGACGTCGTCGATCAGCCATCCGCCCCCGCCGTCGGGGACGACGCTGACGTCGGTCGTGAAGCGCAGGCGGATCTGGAATGGCGGCGGGAACGAGCTCAGGTCGATGCGGACGTGGCGCATCGCCCCCAGGGCGCCGCCGGTCCACGCGCCGCGGCCGCCGATCGGGCTGTTGTAGCTCGTGCTGATCACGCCATCGTAGCCCCCCTCGACGATATACGGTCCCAGGTCGGTCCAGCTGGCGCCGCCGTTGGTCGAGATTTCGATCACGCCGCCGTCGTAACCCTCCTCGAACTCATAGGTGTGCCAGAAAGTCATGACCTCGGTGGCGTGCTCCACGACGGGCGAAACCAGCCGCGCGTCGGTGACTTCGGCCGCCGCCGGCAGATAGCTGAAGACATAGGGCTGGCTGACGGCGAAAGCGTGCTGGCGGGCCATCCAGCGATCGGGACCCGCGGTGGAGGCGTGAGTCCAGCCGGCGGCGGCGCCGCTGTCGAAGGGCTCGAAGAGCGTGTGGGGCCCCGGCACCTTCGTCCGGAAATGGAACACCCGGTCGCGCGGGGGAGGCTGATAGAGGTTGCCGGCCAGGTCGGTCAGGCTGATGATCTCGACCGTGTAGAGCGTGCAGGGCTCCAGGCCGCTGACGGTGATCTGGCGCTGCTTGACCTTGGTCTCGCCCAGCAGGGTTTTGCGTTCGCTGGAGCCCTCGGCGAAGATCTCCGCGACGATGCTCGCCGAGTCGCTCGTGCGGAAATCGAGCGTCAGATGATGAATTCCCGTTTCGATGGCTTGCACGGCGACGCGGTCGAACGGCATGCAGTCGATCAGGGCGGTGTCGCTGAGCTCGCCGTCCAGCGTCGCGACGCTCACTTCATCCAGATGCCACGTCTCGAGCCGGCCGTTGCCCGGTTCGATCGTGTTGTCGATCGGCACGAGCAGCAGCGTGCCGATGAGGTAACGCGGATCGCCGGCGGGGGTCAGCGTCAGCTCCTCGGCGTCGCCGCGCAGGGACGTCACGATCACCTGCGCCGCGTCGGCGCCTTCGGGTCGATACAATTCGATCTCAAGCGTCTGCTGGCAGCCGTAGACGTCCGCCAGGAACCGCAGCGAAGGACTGAGCGGCGGGATGAACTGGACGAACGTGGTGGTCTTGCTGACGTCCTCGGTGCCCTCGCTGTCGCTCAGCCGGTTGGATTCGAAGCAGTTGGAGCGGACGACGTAATCGGGTGCGCCGCGCACGAGGATGCCTTCGACGACGCCGGTGTCGGCGTTAAAGACCGGCGAGCCGGAGTTGCCGCCGTAGGTATCCAGGTTCGCCTCGAAGTAGCCGGTGTGGGAATTGCGTTTGACCTCGGTCTGTGCTCCAAAGGCCAGCTTGAGTGGCAGCCCGGCGGGGTGCCCGATCGCGCCGACGCGCGTCCCAATGGGGACCGTCCCGCTGCGCCGGATCGGCAAAGGCAAGGCGCCCGGGGCGGTTACCGGCCGGTCCAGCCGGATGACCGCGTAGTCGATCGTGCTGGTCTCCTGGCGACCGACGATCTGAATTCCGCGGTAGACCTGGCTGGCGTCGACCTTGCGCACGGGGGTCTGGCCGTCGAGCATCTGGAACCCGAAGACGAAGCGCGTGGCGCTCAGGTCGCTCGCATCGTAGCAATGGCCGGCCGTGGCGATCAGGTCGGGGCCGACCAGGAACCCGGTGCAGAAGGCCCCCACTGGCTGGCCGGCAAACGGCTCGCCGCTGCACGGCGGCAAGTTGCTGTAGCGCCAGCTGGACAAGCTGAGCGTATAGGTGCCGTCGCCGTTGTTGACGACGCGGCTGGAAGAGAACAGGCCGCAGGTGGCGCGCGCCAGCCGCTGCCGCAGCGGATCCTGCTCCTCGTAGACGTCGATGCGATCGTCGCTGCCGTAGATGACCTGGGGCCGGATCACCGGCGGCGGCGGCGTCCACGGTTCTTCGCTGATTTCGGTGCGTCCCGCGTGGCGAGGGGGCTTGTCCGCCGGGGTTGATTCAGCTCGTACGGCGGGCGCAACGGCTACCCCGAGTATCAGCCAGAGCAGTGCGGCCGGCCAGCTTAGGTGCGGTGCGATCAACGACAGGAGCCTTCCCGGCGAATCCGAACAGCGAGTCATGCATCAACTGACACCGCCGCGGCCCAAACCTTTTCACCCCCGGGCAGGGCGAGGGGACTGCCGCCATTATATATCGGATCGCCGGTTGCGCGTCAGGAATACTGCACGAAGAGGTCCTTCAGCGCCGGGTAGAGCCGCCGGTAGCGCTGATAGCGCTGTTCATAATCGCGAACATCGCGGCGGCGCGGGCGAACGCGATCACCGACCCGGATCGCCCGGCGGGCCGCTTCGTTGAAGTCTTTGTAAAGGCCGGCGCCGACGCCCGCCAGCAGCGCCGCGCCCATCGCGCCTCCCTCGGGATTCTCCACCGGGCGGACCGGCTGGCCGAGGATATCGGCCAGATTCTGGAGCCAGAACGGGTTGCGCGCCCCGCCGCCGGTCACGCGGATGTCGTTGATCGCCAGCCCGCGGGCGCGCATCAGCTCGAGTGAATCGCGCAAGGCGAAGTTCACCCCCTCGATCAGCGCGCGCGTCAGGTGCGCCTTCTGGTGGCGCGTGGACAGGCCGAAGAACACCCCGCGCGCGTTGGGGTCGGGATGCGGCGTCCGTTCGCCCATCAGGTAGGGGAGAAACCACAGATCCTCCGCGCCGGCGGGCGTTTGCGCCGCGCGCTCGAGCAGCAGGTCGAACAGATTGCGCCGGGCCTTCTTCGCCTCGGCCGCCTCGGCCTGACACAGTGCGTCGCCAAACCACTGCAGCGACCCCGCCGCGCTGATGACGCAACCCATCAGATACCGGCTGCCGGCGACGGCATGGTCGAAGCTGGCCAGCCCGTGCTCGCCCCCGAGGTGCACCGCGCGGGTCGGCGCCAGGACAACGCCCGAGGTGCCCAGGCTGACCATCGCCTGGCCTTCGACGAAGACGCCGACGCCGACCGCCCCGACCGGCTGGTCGCCGCCGCCGGCGATGACCGGCGTGCCCGCCGCGAGGCCGGTGGCGCGGGCGGCCGCGGGGGTCAGCTCTCCCGCGATCTCGGCCGAACCGATCAGCGGGGGCAGCACCGCGGCGTCCAGCCCCAGTTGCGCGAGGATCTCGCCGGCCCATCTCCGCTCGCCGATGACCTTCATCACCGTGCCGGCCGCGTCGGATTCGTCCATCGCGGCGCGGCCCGTCAGGCGGTAGCGCAGGTAGTCCTTCGGCAGCAGCAGTGTGCGCAGCCGGCGGTAGTTCGCCTTTTCATTCTGCTTGAGCCAGAGGAGTTTCGGCAGCGTGAAACTGGTCAGCGGCAGGTTGCGCAGCACCCGCAGGAGCGGTTCGCGTCCGACCGTCCGGATGATTTCCTCGCACTGCGGCGCCGTGCGGCCGTCGTTCCAGAGCAGGCAGGGCCGGATGACCTCGCCCCGTGCATCGAGAAAGACCGAACCGTGCATCTGGCCGGAGAAGGAGATGCCGGCGACGCGCCGGGGATCGATGCGGCGGCTGACGGCCTTCATCGCCTGGGTCGCGGCCCGCCACCACGCCGACGGGTCCTGTTCCGACCAGTTGGGCCGGGGCTGCGACAGCGCGCAGGGGCGCGCGGCCGAAGCCAGCGCCCGCCCCGCGCGGTCAAACGCCACCACCTTGATCGAGGAAGTTCCCAGGTCGACGCCGATGAGTATCTCGCGCAGCATCGCGTCCGCCCCCCATTTCTAGAATTCGTCCTCGTCCTCGTCCTCGTGATCGGTCGTTGCTCCTCTTGCGGGAGGGACATAAGGAACATAAAAGACATAAAGGACACAAAAGGAACTAGGATTCCGTGGCGCCGTCAGGCCAGCAGCCGGATCGGCAGCCGGGCTTCGGTGACCTGACCGCCGACGCGCTCGACGCGATAGGCGCCGGCCTCGGGGCGGGCGGCGACGGCTTCCATGATCCGTGTCCCCTCAAAGTGCAGCGCCGCGTCGTCGTCGAGCGCATAGCCCGCCGGGAAGCCTTCGGCGATCAGCCGCTGATACAGCGGCCGGCGCTGGGCCTCGCCGTCGTAATGCGGGCAATGGCTGCCGGGCAGGAAGCCGAGCCCATCGTGCAGCGGCGCCAATTGGAACAGATTGAACGAGTCGGTCGTTCCGCACTCGAACCAGCAGAGCGAGCCGGCGCTTCCGCCGGTGAGGATCACGCCCGCTTCCCACGCCTCGCGCAGGATGCGGTCGACGCCGTGGACGCGCCAGACGGCGAGCATGTTGGCCGTGTTGCCGCCGCCGACCCAGATGATGTCCTGCGCCAGCAGACAGGCGCGGATGTCGACGACCGTGCGGTTGAAAAGGGCCAGGTGCGTGCGCTCGGCGCGGCTGGCCGGGATGCGGTTGTACATCCCGAGCAGAGCGTCGGCGGCATCGCCCATCGCCGTGGGAATGAAGGCGACGCGCGGGCGCTGCTTGCCGGTCAGGTCGAGCAGATAGTCTACCAGGGGGTGGGTGCGTCCGGGGGTGGGCCTCAGGCCGCCGAAGGGGATGATGCGCCGAGGTTTCGCCATCGCGGTCGGGGGCTACCGCGGCGGCGCCGGCAGCGGGCAGTCGTTGTTCATGCCGTAGATATGGCGCAGGCCCCAGTGGGTCAGCTCGGGGACGACGGCGCGCAGGAAGGGGAGGTGCTGGCGCAGATTGAGGGCGTCGCCGCCGGTGGCGATGACCGGGCAGGCCTCGCCGATTTCCTCGCACGAGCGGTCGACGAGCGTGGTGATCGCCCCCAGGTAGCCGTGCATGATGCCGGCCTGGATGCTCTCGGCGGTGGTGCGGCCGATGACGCGGCGCGGCTCGTGCAGCGGGACCTGCGGCAGACGGGCGGTCCCGCGCGCCAGCGCCTCGACGGCCATCTCGATGCCGGGCAGGATCGCCCCGCCCTTGTAGATCGGCAGGTGTTCGGCGGTTGGAGCGGGGGCCAGGTAGTCCAGCGTGATCGCCGTGCCGAAATCGAGGACCATCACCGGCGGGCCGTAGAAGTAATTGGCGCCGACCGCGTTGGCGAGCCGGTCCATGCCGACCTCGCTGGGATGCTCGTAACCGTTGGTGATGCCGATCGGCGTGTCGCGGTCGAGCACCATCGGCGTGGTCTTGAACCCTTTCTCGATGGCGCGGATGACCGGCTGCTCCAGCCGCGGGACGACCGAGGAGATGATGGCGCCGAACATCGGCATGTCCTCGCCGATCATGCCGCTCATCAGCAGCGCATACTCGTCGGCCGTGCGCGGCGGGTACGAGGCGATCGACCACGTCTGGCGCAGCGCGCCGCGGATGAACAGCCCCATGTGGATGTGCGTGTTGCCGATATCGACGGTCAGGATCATGGAGGAGTGTCCCGAGTGCTGAACGGGCGGTCGGTTCGAGGTTCGAAGGGGCCGGACGCATCCCCCGCGGCCGAGCGATCCGCCCGAAGAATCGTAGCGAGCCGGGAGGCGAGGCGCAAGGTCAAGCTCCGTGCTGTGTCGGGCCACAATGATAATGTCACCCCCTGGACACAATAGAAATGTCACCTGATCGGGTAGGCTGATCTCCAA
>MVZB01000124.1 GCA_002068205.1 candidate division BRC1 bacterium ADurb.BinA292 | reverse complement strand
CGCTGGCCCGCCTCGCCGAGGATGACGCCGTCGACCTGCTGCTGACCGACTTCCGCATGCCCGGCATGAGCGGCCTGGAACTGCTGCGCGAAGCCCGCGCGCAGCGTCCCGCGCTGCCCGTCATCATGATGACCGCCTTCGGGACCGTGGAGGATGCCGTCGCCGCGATGCGCGACGGGGCCGCCGATTATCTGATGAAACCCTTTTCGTTCGACACCGTGACGCAGACCGTCGAACGCGTGATGGCCGAACGCCTCGACCCGCCGCGGACGCCGACCGGCCGACCGGCGGAGAGCGCCACCCCGGTGCTGCCCGCGGCCCGCGGCGGCAACATCCATGCGCGCATCATCGCCGAAAGCCCCAGCCTGCGTGCGCTCCTCGAGATTGCCGCCGACGTGGCCGAAGCCGACAGCACGGTGATGCTGAGCGGCGAAAGCGGCACCGGCAAGGAAGTCGTCGCCCGCTTCATCCATGAATGCAGCAACCGCAAGGGGCCGTTCGTCGCCATCAATTGCGCGGCGCTCCCCGAAGGCTTGCTCGAAAGCGAATTGTTCGGCCACGAAAAGGGGGCCTTCACCGGCGCCGTCCTGGCGCGCAAGGGGCGTTTCGAACAGGCCAACGGCGGCACCCTGCTGCTCGATGAAATCAGTGAAATGCCCCTGGCGCTGCAGGCCAAACTGCTGCGCGTTCTGCAGGAACGGGAGATTACCCCCATCGGCGCCAATGAAACGATTCGGCTCGACGTGCGGGTGATCGCGACCACCAACCGCGATCTGCGCCAGGAGGTCATGGAACATCGCTTCCGCCAGGACCTCTATTATCGTTTGAACGTCATTGCATTGGATATTCCGCCGCTGCGCAATCGCCGCGAGGATATCCTGCCGTTGGCCGAGTATTTCCTCGCCCGCTATCGGCGTAAAAACCGCCCGGCTCAACGGCTTGGCGCGGATGTCCGCCGCTACCTGCTGGATTGCGAATGGCCGGGCAATGTCCGGGAATTGGAAAACCTGATCGAGCGGGCGTGCCTGCTCGCGCGCGGGACCGAGATCACGCTCGCGGATCTTCACCTCGGGCCGGCGCGTCAGTCAACGCCGGCCGGCGCCATGCCCTTCCCGTTCGGCGACGACTGTCTCACGCTCGAGGAACTGGAACGGCGGCTGATCACGCACACGCTGGAACGCACCGGCGGCAACCGCACCCGCACCGCCGACCTGCTCGGCGTCAGCGTGCGCACCATTCGCAATAAGATTCACCAGTATGGCCTGGTCGAAGCCGCCGGCTGAGCAGCCGGCGACCGATTCCATTGTTCCGCTTCCACGTGCCGACGGTAATCCGCAATGGAAACGCCGCGGTCCTTCAGGGCGCCGCGCAAGGCCTGAACGCGCGGACTTAGTTCCTCATCCGCAGCCTGACACCGCGAGCCAAGGGCGGCAAAATAATCCGCCACCAGACCCGACAGGGATCGGCCCTGCTCGCGGCAAATGCGCTTGGCCTAACGGACGAGATCTTCATCGATTCGCAGCGTAAGTTTCGTTTGCATGAGCTGCTCTCCCGGATGTGCATCTCCGGATACGTCACCGTCGCGCGTGTAATCCACCCGATGTACCAGAGGGTGCGGTCGCGCCGGCGCACCCTCACAACCGCTTCAGGAAGCGCTCCAATCCCGCCAGCGCCCGCTCGATCGTCTGGAAACTGGCCGCATACGCCATCCGCACGTAACCCTCGCCCGCCTCGCCGAACGCATTGCCCGGCACGATCGCGACCGACTCCTCCTCCAGCAGTTTGCGGCAGAAGGTCTCCGAGTCCAACCCCGTATGCCGGATCGACGGAAAGGCGTAGAATGCGCCGGCCGGCCGGTGACAGGGCAGGCCGATCTCGTTGAGCCCCTTGACGATCATGTTGCGCCGCTGGCGATAAATCGCGCACATCTCGCGCATGTCGTCCAGCCCTTCGGTCAGCGCCGCCTCCCCCGCCCGCTGCGCCATGATTGGCGCGCACATGATCGAGTACTGATGGATTTTCGTCATTGCGGCGATCACCTCGCGCGGCCCGGCGGCGTAGCCCAGCCGCCACCCGGTCATCGCGAACGCCTTGCTGAACCCCGACAGCAGCACCGTCCACTCCGCCGCGCCCGGGATCGCCGCCAGGCTCACATGGTCGCCGTCGTGCGTCAGCTCCGCGTAGACCTCGTCGCTGATCATCAGAATCTGGCGCGGCACGCAGATCCGCACGAGCCCTTCCAGATCCTCGCGGCGCAGCGTCGCCCCCGTCGGATTGGACGGATAATTAATGAAAACGGCCCGCGTCCGGTCCGTGATCAGGTTTTCCAGCGCGTTTAAATCGAGACCGAAGCCCGCCTCGATCGAGGTGTTGAGCGCCACCGGCACGCCCCCCGCCAGTGTCACCAGCGGCGCATACGCCACGTAGCTCGGCTGCCAGATGATCACCTCGTCGCCCGGCTCCAGGATCGCGCGCAGGACCAGATCCAGCCCCTCGCTCACCCCCACCGTCAGCAGCATCTCGTCTTCCGGATCAAAGGTCGCCTTGAACCGTTCGTGCAGGTAGCGCGCAATCGCCGCGCGCGTGCTCAACAGCCCGGAATTCGACGTGTAGGTCGTGTCGCCCTGACTGATCCGGTAGAGTGCCGTCTCGCGGATGTGCCACGGCGTGACGAAATCGGGTTCGCCGACGCCGAGCGAAATCACATCATCGCGGCCGATGACCAGCTCGAAAAACGCCCGGATCCCTGACGGTGGCAGCGTTCGCACCTTCTCCGCCACCCGCGGCCGAACCTCCCGCCGCGTCGCAACCTTCCGCACTTCTGCCATGGTCTGCTTCCTTCCCTTGTCGAATATCCGTCTCTCGCCCGCAATCTAAATCGACCCTCGTCTCTCGTCCTCGTATTCGCCCCAAAGGCGTCCCTCAAGAATTCGGCTCTCGGCTCCCGTCCCTCGTCCTCGGCTCTCGAAATCCCGAATCCTGTCCCTGATTAATGCCGCAGCCGCGAAACCACTTCTAATTCTAATTGAATCGACTTCTTCACTTGTTCTTGCCTTCTTCCTCTCTCTCCTCTCTTCTTCACCTTTTCTCTCCTCCATCCCCCTCCGCCTGCTCTCTCATTCTCTCTCACTCAATCAGCATCGCATCGCCATAGCTGTAAAACCGGTAGCGCTCGCGGATCGCCTCGCCGTAAGCCGCCAGCACCTGCTCCCGTCCCGCGAACGCCGCGACAAGCATCAGCAACGTCGACCCGGGCAGGTGAAAATTTGTCACGAGGGCGTCCACAACGCCGAATTCGTCGCCCGGCTTCAGAAAAATCCCGGTCTCGCCCCGCCCCGCCACAATCGCGCCGTGTTCCCGCCAGCACGCCTCCAGCGTCCGCACGGTCGTTGTCCCGACCGCCACGACCCGCCGCTCCGGATCCGTGCGCGCCGCCGCGATCGCCGCCGCGGCTTCCGCGCCGATCGCGTATTCCTCGCGGTGCATCACGTGGCGGTCAATCCGCTCCTCCCGCACCGGCTCGAACGTTCCCAGCCCCACATGCAGCGTGACGCGCTGAATCTCCACCCCCTTCGCCCCCAGCTCCGCGAGCAGCTCTTCCGTGAAATGCAGTCCGGCCGTCGGCGCCGCCACCGAACCTTGCGCGCGCGCATAAACCGTCTGGTAACGCTCCGTGTCCTCCCCCGCGGCCGGCGCCTCGCCTCGCGCCTTGCGCTGTTGCACGATGTACGGGGGCAACGGCGCCTCGCCCGCACGTTCCAGATAGTCCTCCACATCCCCCTCCACGTGCAGCGCAACCACCCGCGTTCCGTCCGGCCCGTCGCGCAGCACCCGCGCTTCGCCCCCGCCGGGCAGATCCAGCCGCGCGCCCGGTTTCAGCTTCCGGGCCGGCCGCGCCAGCGCTTCCCAGGTGCCGTCGCCGAGCGAGCGCAGCAGCAGCAGTTCCGCCGCGCCGCCACCCGCGCGCCGTGCCCGCAGCCGCGCTGGAATCACCCGGCTGTCGTTAAGCACGAGGCAATCGCCCGGCCGCAGCAGCGCGGGCAGATCCCGGAACCGGTGATGGCTTATCGCCCCCGTCCGCCGAGCCAGGACGAGCAATCGCGAGTCGTCGCGCCGCGCCGCCGGGTGCGTCGCGATCAATTCCTCCGGCAATTGATATTGAAAATCCGCCAATTGCATGGCTTCGCTGCCTGTTCGTCCCCCCTGTAACTCGTCCCTCGTCCCCTGTCCTTCGTCCTCACTCGAAAATTTGTCCGCGATTCTCGGGATCTTGGATCGGTTCTGCCGTCCCTACGGGACCGCAGGTTCATGAGCAACTCGTAATCGCGCCCATCGGCCCGCCCCAGAATTCGGCTCTCGGCTCTCGTCCCTCGTCCTCGGCTCTCGGAACCTGTATCGCAAGTCCCTCAGCAACTCCTTTGTTCTTCCCGGCATTCCTTCTTCCCTTGTTTTCCACTTTCCTCCCGCTCTCCACCGCCCCCCAAAACGCAACGGGGGAGAGCCTTTCGCCGCTCTCCCCCGTCTCACAGTCACTCTGGCTGGTCGGATCTTACTCGAAGAAGCGCGGCTTGCGACGACGCTCGAGAGCCGGAATGTCAAACGGGTCGCTCTCGGCGTGCTCGTCATCGCGCGCGGCGGCCTCGTCGGTCGAATCACGCAGCACCGAACCCGAAGCCGGCTCGGCCGGCGTGGTCGGCCGCTGCGGGAACACGGTCCGCGTCGGCTCGCCGCTGGTCCGCCCGAAGCTGAATCGGCCGGTCGACTCAGCGGCCCGTCCCCCCGCCTCTCCGGCCCGGTGCGCGGTTTCCCGCGCCGACTCGCGGTCGACACGCTCCACCGCCGCCGGTCCGGCCGCCTCGCGCCGCGGCGCTTCTTCCCGCCGGGTGGTTTCCTCCGTCGCCTGGCTCGCCGAACGCGCTTCAATCGCCCGGGTCACCGAACTCGTATGCCCGCCCGGAGCCGGCGCTTCGCGCTCGGCCGGTTTCTCCCACGCCTTCAGCGGATTGTCCGGCCGGTTGAAGTCCACCGTCGCCGGCTGAGCCTGCGACTGTTCGCGCTCCTTCTTGCGCGTGATCGCCGGCGTCGGGTCGTGCTCCCGGTCCTCGCGACCCTCCGACGGCCGCTCATGCAGCGAGGACATGCTGCGGCGGGGCCGCGCGGCCCCCGGGGTAAAGCCGCTCACGTTCGATTCCATCGACTCGGCAAAACCAGTCGCGATGATCGTGACGCGCATCTCGTCGCGCATGCTCTCGTCGATCACAACGCCGAAGATAATGTTCGCCTCCGGGTCGGCCGACTCGTAGATCAGCGACGTCGCCTCGGTGATCTCGTGCATCGTGACGTCCGGCCCGCCGGTGATGTTCATCAGCACGCCGCGCGCCCCGTCGATCACGATCTTCTCCTGCAGCGGGCTGTGGCACGCCTTGCGCACCGCTTCGACGGCGCGGTTCTCGCCCTTGCCCACGCCCACGCCCATCACCGCCCCGCCGGTCTCGCCCATGATCGTCCGCACGTCGCGGAAGTCGACGTTGATCAGCCCCGGCATGCTGATCAGGTCGCTGATCGCCCGAATCCCCTGGGCCAGCACGCTGTTGGCAATCTGAAACGCTTCGGTCAGCGGCGTCTTCGGTCCCACCGTCTCCATCAGCTTGTCATTCATGATGACAATCATGGTGTCGACGTTTTCCTTCAGCCGCCGGATGCCGGCCTCGGCGCGGCGCATCCGCTGGGGCCCCTCGAATGTGAAGGGCTTGGTCACGATCGCCACGCTCAGGATGCCCATCTCCTTGGCATACTCGGCGACGACCGGCGCGGCGCCGGTGCCCGTGCCGCCCCCCATTCCGGCCGTGATGAAGACCATGTCGGCCCCCTCGAGGGCCGCCTTCAGCTCGGCCTCGTGCGCGCGCGCGGCCTCCTCCCCCAGCTCCGGAATCGCCCCGGCGCCCAGGCCGTGCGTGATCTCCTCGCCGATCTGGATCTTGTTGCCCACCTGGCAGCGCTGCAGCGCCTGGAAATCGGTGTTGATCACAAAGAAGTCCACACCGCCGAAGCTCTTGCTGACCATATCCTCGACGGCATTGCAGCCGCCGCCGCCCACGCCGATCACCTTGATCCGCGTCATCGTCGCGGTTTCTTCATCCCATTGGATCTTCGCCATCCGTCGCTCCGTTCGCGGGGTCCTCCCCCGGGGCTGTTCCAGCTCGGGCTGCTCCCAGATGACGGCCACCTCGCCGTTTCCCTGGGGGCGCAGGGGCGCCTCGTCTCGCCGCGCATACTCGTGCCTGGTCTCCATCTGCCGTCACCTGTTCCCTTCCGGCACGATCCCTTAGATCGTGCCATGGTTTACCCGTAGATATCAAACAGTGCTTTTGTTTTACGCACCAGCCACGGTTCGCGCTGGTAGCCCGGACCTTCTTCGGCGGCCCACCGCAGCAGGCCGACACCTGTGGCGTAGATCGGCGTGCTCGCCACCCCCGCCATCCCCAGCAGCCCCGACGGCTTGCCGATCCGGCACGGGCAGTTCAGCATCCGCTCGGCGACCTCGGTGATCCCTTCCAGCAGCGCCGCCCCCCCCGTCAGCACGACCCCGCCATACAGTTGGTCGGCGACGCGCGAGTTCTCGATCTGCTGCTGCACCAGGACCAGGATGTCCTCCACCCGCGCTTCAATGATCTCGGCCAGTTCGCGCCGGCTGTAGCTCACGCGCTGGTGGTGATGATTCGGCCGCGGCAGTTCGATCCGCTCGTCCGCATCCACGCTCAACGGCACGGCATGGCCGAATTTCTTCTTCAAATTCTCCGCGTCGTGCGGCGTGCAGCGCAGAATCTTGGCGATATCCTGCGTGATCATGTCGCCGCCGATCGCGATCTCGCTGATGTGATGCAGGATGTTGTTGTGGAAGATCGCGATGTCCGACGTCCCCCCGCCGATGTCGACCAGTACCACGCCCAGCTCCCGCTCCCGCTCGGTCAACACCGCCTGCGCGCTCGCCAGCGACTGCAAGACTACCGACGAGGTCTTCAGCCCCGCCCGCCGGATGCAGCGGAACAGATTGTTCGCCGCCGCCGTCGAGCACGTGACGATGTGCATCCGCACCTGCAGATTGTGGCCGAACAGCCCCACCGGGTCCTGAATCCCCGGCTGCTCGTTGACCACATACTCCTTCAAAAAGCGGTGCAGGATTTCGTCCGTCGCCGGCATCACCACCTTGAGCGCCTTGTCGCGCGCCCGCATGCAGTCGCGCCGGTCGATCCCCGCCTCGGGGTTGCGCACCTCGATCGTCGCCTCGCGGTTCAAGCCGCAGATATGATCGCCCGCAATCCCCACCAGCAACTCGCGGGGGTGGACGCGCGCCAGATTGTAGGCTTGCTCGTAGGCGCCGCGGATCGCTTCGACCGTCAACCCGATGTCGGTCACGACGCCGCGCCGGATGCCGCGCGAGGGCGACGACCCGATCCCCAGGATGTTGACGCTCCCGTCTTCCTCCACATTGCCGATGATCGCGCAGACCTTCGTCGTCCCCAAATCCAGGCCGGTGATCAGCCGCGTTTTCTGGCGCCGCCGCGTGTGGCGCTTGATCAGTTTCAGGTTGCGACTGCGACCCTTGCTGCCCGCCGGCGCGAACGGCTGGACCGGCCCCGCCGGAAAATTCAGTGCACTGCGCGTGAATAGCATCGTTCCAGTTCCACCTTCCTGCTTGCTCCGACGGTGTCTTCGTCCCACCTCAATATCCGTCTCTCTTCCCTCGTCTCTCGTCCTCGTCCGCGTAATCGCCCCCGACGGCCAGCCCAGGAATTCCTCCCCGTCTCCGAACGGCACCTACCCCGGGATTACATCTTGAACACCACCTGCTTCTGCATCCGCAGATCGATGTAACGCGCACGCGTCAGGTCTTCGCGCGCGGTGAGCGCCGTGCTTAGCTTGTCAAGCAGATGCAGCGGTGGGATGTCGCCAAAGAGGACCTGCGTGCCGCCGCGCAGAATCGCCGAGACCTCGTCGCGGCCGTCCAGATTCCACTCGACGATCAGCCGGTCGATCCGCGGATCGGCGGTCCGCACGAACCGCGCCGCCTCCAGAATCTCATCCAGGCCGCGCTGCAGAATCCGGTCGCCCGGCTGCCACGCACCGTTGCGGATGCCGGTGATCACCGGCAGGCCCAGGCCGCTCACCTCGCCCGGGTCGGCCTGCGCCAGAATCACGCCGTCGCGATCGATCAGGTGCGGCCGGTCCAGGTTGACCACGGCCTCCGGTTCGCGCTCCACGAACGAGATCAGCAGCGCATCGGGGAAACGGCGGCGCGCCTCGGCCCGCCGCGCGCGCGGCAACGCCGTCAGCTCACGCGCCAACTGGTCCATGTCGAGCCGGCAGAGATTGTCGCCGTCCTGGGCGAAACGCTGCTCGATCCACGCGCGGGCCTCGGCTTCCAGCGCCGTGGAGGCCCCGCCAATGCGCATCTCGCGCACCTTGAAGTAATCGGATGCATAAACGAAATCGTGGACGCGCAGCGCGATGAAGTACCCGCCGGCCACGCACCCAGCCAGCAGGCACAGCGTCAGAACCCGCCGGATCAGGCGTCCGGCGCGCGACAGGAAGGATTCGCGGAACGTACGGCCCGACGGGCCCGTACGCGGTTGGGAAGGCCGGCTCATCTGGCTGCTCGCTGCGTCCGCGGATTCTGCTCGCGCTGGCCCCGCCGGCCGGCTGGGCTCTCGCGCATCACTGCTACAACGGGATCAGGAACTCAAACAACGGCGGGCTCACGTCTCCCGCCCAACGAAACCGGGGACGAACCAAACAACGCGCGCGTTTCGCCCCGGTCTGACGAATGTCTGGGAATCCTAGTGCAACACGAGACGAGAATCAAGCCCTACCATGCGGATTTCCAGTTCCAATTCAACCCCGGTCGCCTCCCTCACGCGACGGCGCACTTCCTCCACCAGCGCCCTGATGTCCTCGCTCGTCGCCTCCCCCTCGTTGATGATGAAGTTCGCGTGCTCCTCGCTGACCTGCGCGCCTCCCACGCGCAACCCCTTCAGCCCCGCCCGATCGATCAGCCGCCCGGCGTAATCCCCGGCCGGGTTCTTGAACATGCAGCCCGAGCAGCGTTTCCCCACCGGCTGCTCGAAGCGCTTCTTCAGCCCCTGGTCGATCCGCGCCTGGATGGCCTCGACGTCGTCGGGCGCCAGGGCCACGGTCGCCCGCAGGATCACGTCGCGCGCCAGATCGCTGCGCCGGTAACCGTAGCTGAATTCCCCGCGTCGGCGCATTCGCCGCGCGCCGGCGGCGTCGATCACCTCCACCGCCGCCACCCGGTCGCACATCTCCCCC
>MVZB01000123.1 GCA_002068205.1 candidate division BRC1 bacterium ADurb.BinA292 | reverse complement strand
CCCGCCCCCACCCACGAAAACGGTTGATCCTTCGCCCGCGCAATAGTAGATTTATCTGTAATCATTTGAGCCTCGGGATACGTCGGGCAAATCGTATCCCCTTCAGCGTTCGCTATCGTATCACGTCCCGTGCACCCGTGCCTCCTCCGGGGCCGAGCGAGCTCGCTTTCTGCCAGTCAAAGGAGTCCCTCATCATGGCAACCGCCACACTGCCGCCGCGGGTGCGCATCGGCGCCACGCAGCTTCTTATCAATAATGAATGGGTCAAGGCCGCCTCGGGCAAGACCTTCGAGACAATCAACCCCGCCACCGGCGACGTGATCGCCGAGGTCGCCGAGGGTGATGCGGCCGATATCGACCGGGCCGTCAAGGCCGCCCGCGCCGCCTTCGAGCGCAACAGCCCCTGGCGCCGGCTCGCCGCGGCCGAGCGCGGCTACCTGCTCAACCGCCTGGCCGACCTCATCGAGGAACACGCCGATGAACTGGCCCGCCTTGAAAGCCTCGACAACGGCAAGCCCTACGAGATCGCCAAGGCGGCCGACCTCCCGCTGACCATCGCCTGCTACCGCTACTACGCCGGCTGGGCCGACAAGGTCCACGGCAAGACGATTCCGATTCAGGGCGATTACTTCTGCTACACGCGCCACGAACCGGTCGGCGTCGTCGGCCAGATCATCCCCTGGAACTTCCCCCTGCTGATGCAGGCCTGGAAGCTCGCTCCGGCCCTGGCCTGCGGCAACACCGTCGTCCTGAAGGTGGCCGAACAGACCCCGCTTTCTGCCCTGCGCGTCGGCGAGCTGATCATCGAGGCCGGGTTCCCCGCCGGCACGGTCAACATCGTCCCCGGCTACGGACCGACCGCCGGCGCCGCCCTCGCCCGCCACATGGACGTCGACAAGATCGCCTTCACCGGCTCGACCGAAGTCGGCCACCTGATCATGGAGGCCGCCGCCAAGAGCAACTTGAAACGCGTGACGCTCGAGCTGGGCGGCAAGAGCCCGAACATCGTCTTCGCCGACGCCGATCTGGACGCCGCCATCGAGGGCTCCCATTTCGCCCTCTTCTTCAACCAGGGGCAGTGCTGCTGCGCGGGTTCGCGCCTGTTCGTCGAGGAGAAGGTCTACGACGAGTTCGTCGAGCGCAGCACCGAGCGCGCCCGCGACCGCAAGGTCGGCGATCCCTTCGCCGAGGGCGTCGAGCAGGGACCGCAGGTGGACCAGGAGCAGTTCAACAAGGTAATGGGCTACATCGACGCCGGCAAGCAGGAAGGCGCGCGGATGACCTGTGGCGGCGGCCGCGTCGGCGATCGCGGCTACTTCATCGAGCCGACGGTCTTCGCCGATGTGAACGACGACATGAAGATCGCCCGCGAGGAGATCTTCGGCCCGGTGATGAGCCTCATCAAGTTCAAGGACCTCGATGAGGTCGTCGAGCGCGCCAACCGCACGGTCTACGGCCTGGCCGCCGCCGTCTGGACCCGCGACATCACCAAGGCCCACGCCATCGCCGCCAACGTCCGCGCCGGCACGGTCTGGGTCAATTGCTACGACGTCTTCGATTCGGCCGCCCCGTTCGGCGGGTTCAAGCAGTCCGGCATCGGCCGCGAACTGGGCGAGTATGGCCTCCAGCAATACACCGAAGTCAAGACGGTGACGATCAAGATCTGAACGTTCCTCCCACGGACAGCCCCTGCGGTTCGCGACGCTCCTTCCCCCACCCGGACCGCAGGGGTTTTGTCCCCCCGGGGCGCACGAATCCTCCCTCGTCTCTCGTTCCTCGTGATCGAGGAAGAGCAGGGACACAAGGGATATAAGGGACGTAAGGAAAATCCGTCGCGACTCGAAATCCGTCGGATCCGACGGATTTCGCTCACTTGGGGGGCTACCCGCTTACATCCTATGCCCGGCCCGCCTACGCCTGCACGAAGGCATGGGCGCCCTCGGTCACGCGCATCCCGGCGCCGCTGCGCCGTCCGGCGCGCCGCCGCGTTCGCTCCGGTGCCGGCGCGCAGGCCAGCGGCAGGATCAGCGGCGTCTCCTGGCGCAGAAAATCGACCATTCGGATCGTCAGCGACCGGGCCGGATCTCCGCCGGCCACTTCGAACAGATCGTTGTCGAGCAGGCCGTCATCCATGAAGACCGGCATCCCGAACAGCGAGCCGAAGGGCGGGACCGCCCCCGGCGCCAGCGTTTCAATCCGCTGGCGGATCTCCCGTTCGGTCGCCAGGCGGGCATCGCGGCAGCCGGTCAGCAGGCGGATGTGGCCCAGGTTCAAATCGCGGTCGGCGGGCACCACCGCCAGCATCATCTGCCGGCCACAGACAAAAAACACCGTTTTCGCAACCGTCGCCGGGGCCAGGCATTCCACGGCCGCCAGGTCGCGCGCGCGATAAACCGGCCGGTGCTGGTGTTCCTCCACTCGCATCTGGCCGCGGTGAAGATAGTGCTCGATCAGCGGGGGGACTGACACGGCGCTTCACCTCCCTCGGATGGCGGAAGAATTTTTTCGAACTCAGATGCGGGTAACTCGATCGACTTGCGCATGGTCATTATTGCGCCGATGACGCCTCCCGCGCAATCGCCGAGCGAGTCGGGATTTCCCCCATTCGCATACCGGCAACCCCGCCACTCCAACTCGCCGATGGCTGCAACCATTGCAGGTATGGTATTTCAGGAGGGCCCCGCGCGCCGCACGGCGCGCCCGCCCCGCCCCCAGACTCCCCGAGGTGGACCCATTTGATGATCCAGACCGACCAGTTGTGCAAGGATTACGACGGGAAACCGGCGGTGGTTGATCTGAATCTGGACGTTGCTCCCGGCGAACTGTTCTGTTTCCTCGGACCCAACGGCGCGGGCAAAACCACCACGATCAAGATGCTGGCCGGCCTGCTCATCCCGACCCAGGGCGCCGCGCGCGTCGCCGGCTTCGACTTGCAGCGCCATCCCGTCGAGGCCAAGCGCCGCATCGGTTACATCCCCGACCGCCCCTACCTCTATGAAAAACTCAGCGGCCGCGACTTCTTCACGTTCGTCGGCGATCTCTTCGGCATCCCCCGCCCCGTGCAGCAGGCCCGCCTGGAACACTACTTCGACCTCTTCCGGCTGACGCCCGCGGCGGATCAATTCATCGAGAATTACTCGCACGGCATGCGTCAGAAGCTGGTCTTCGCCGCCGCGCTGATGCACGAGCCGCAGGTGCTGATCGTCGATGAACCGATGGTCGGGCTCGATCCCCAGTCGGCCCGCACCGTCAAGCAGGTCCTGCGCGAGCAGGCCGACGCCGGCCGCACCATCTTCCTCTCCACGCATACGCTGTCGGTCGCGGAGGAACTGGCCGACCGCATCGGCGTGATCAACAAGGGCCAACTCGTCTTTCTCGGCACGATCCGCGAGCTGCGCGCCCGCCTCGCGCGCGACGGTTCGCTCGAGGACCTGTTCCTCCTGCTGACCGAAGAGGAGACCGCCGACGGCTGACGTCCGCCCCGAGCCCGACTCCGCCGGATCACCCAACGCCATGGCCTCCACCGCCCCCGTTGCCTTCCTCCCCCTCTTTCTGCGGCTCAAGCTGCGCCTGGCCAACAATCATCTGTCGGGTCTCCGCCGCCATCTGTGGATTCACCTGGTCGTGGGGCTCCTCGTCGTTTTCATGCTGATCGGCGGCGGCTCCACCCTGTTTCACCTCGTTTTCCGCTTCCTGATGGAGCAGCAGCCGTTCGGGCCGCCGTTGATGGACCGGCTGATCCGGATGGTGCTGCTCGCGTTCTTCTCGATGCTGATCTTCTCCAATCTGATCATCATGCTGACGACCACCTACATCTCCAGGGAAGTGGAATTCCTGATGGCGCAGCCGATCCCGCACCGGCGGCTGTTCTTCGCCAAGCTCGGCGAATCGATCGTTTACAGCTCCTGGGCCTTCGTCATCCTGGCGTTCCCGCTCTTCGTCGCCCTGCGCTCCTCGCGCGACCTCCCCTGGACCTATTTCCCCTCGGCGGCCTGCCTGCTGATCCCCTACCTGATAATCCCGGCGGCGGCCGGCGCCGCCCTCGCCCTCGTGATCGCCGCGTTTTTTCCCCCCCGGCGCATCATCCGGTTCACGTTCGCGCTGGGCGTCCTGGGCATGGTCATGGCCGTCGCGATGCAGCGCTCCCAGGGCGTGATGGGCATGATGCGCCAGGCCTCCGCCGAAGACACCGCCGATCTGATGAGCCTGATGGACGTCGGCGATTTCTTCCTGCTGCCAAGCGGCTGGCTGGGCCATGGCCTCGTCGCCATCGAGCACGGCTTCTGGCGCGAGGCCGGCTTCTGGGCGCTCGCCCTCTGGTCGACCGCCGCCATGGGCCTGGTCGTCTGCGACTGGCTGGCCGGGCTTTATTATCGCGGTTGGACCAACGCGCGCAGTTCGGCCGCCGCCCGCCGCCGCCGGCGCGCCGGACTCTACGGCCTGTTCGATCGCCTGCTCGGCTGGATGCCCGCCGCGACCCGCGCCATGGTCACCAAGGATCTGACCGTCTTCTGGCGCGATCCCGCCCAGTGGGGCCAGCTCGTCATGCTGTTCGGCCTGCTCTTCATCTACCTGATCAACCTGCGTTCGGCCGCCGGGTTCGGCCAGTTTCAGATCTTCATCCCCTTCTGGCAGAGCATCATCTCGCTGTTCAACATCGGCGCCACGGCGTTTGTCCTCTCCATCCTGACCACGCGCTTCGTCTATCCCATGCTGAGCCTGGAGGGCAAGCAGCAGTGGGTGATCGGCCTGGCTCCCGTCGCGCGCACGCGCATCGTCTGGGAGAAATTCATCGTCAGTTGGATCAGCGCCGTCGGCCTGACCACCCCGCTGGCGCTCCTCTCCAGCTTCATGCTGCGGACCGGGCCGTTCGTCACGCTGCTGACCGTCGCCACCGTCGCGGTCCTGGCGATCGGCCTCAGCTCGATGGCGGTCGGTCTGGGGGCGCTCCTGCCCAACTTCGCCGAGGATAACCCCTCGCGCATCGCCAACGGCGTCGGTGGAACACTCAACGCCATCCTCAGTCTGATCTATATCGGGGCGACGCTCGCCCTGGAGACGATCTGGGTCCACGCCTACCTGCGCCGCGGCGACGTCGGCCCATTGGTCCAACTGTTGCTCTGGGGATCGTTCCCGGTCTGGCTGCTGCTCCAGTTGGGGACCGCCGCGATCCCGCTGACGCTGGGGCTGCGCCGCTGGCGGCGGATGGAGTTTTGACGCCCGCGTCGCGTTGGACTACAATAAATCGAGTCAAATCAGGGGATGAAGCACTCGGCGACCCGTTTATTAGGAAGGCAATCTACAATGAAAGCTCCTCGTCTGCTCGCCGTCGCGACCGTCGCGGCCTGCCTCGGCCTGGCCGCGCCCGCCCCGGCCGACGTCATCGTGCTCAACAATGGCCAGACCCTGCGCGGCATCATCGACGCCACGACCCGCGATGAATCGACCGTCAAGATTGAAACCGCGATCGGCAAGCTGACCGTCATGCGCTCGCGCATCAAGTCCATCGAGCAGGAATCCCCCGCCCAGGGCTACATCCACATCGGCAACGACCATCGGGCGAAGGACCAGCTCTCCGATGCCCTGCGCGCCTACCAGCGCGCGCAGCAACTGGAGCCGGCCAACCCCCAGGTCCAGACGCTGATGGACGAAGTCCAGCGCGAGGTGACCGCCCGCGAACAGCTCAATCGCCAGGGGGCGCTCCAGCAGATCGATGAGCTGACGCGCCAGGCGCGCGAACTGATCGAACGCCAGCAGTTCGATGAGGCCGAGGCCCGGCTGAAGGATGCCGACCGGCTGGTCCCCAACGACCAGCAGCGCGCGACGCTGCAGGCCCTGGTCGGCGAATTCTATCTGGCCTGGGCCCGCGAGCGCCTGGATAAGCTGGACAAGGCCGGCGCCGAGGAAAAACTCAAGCTGGCCCTCGGCGCCCAACCCGACAACCAGGAAATCGTCGATGAATTGCTGGCGCTCTGGGAGAACGATCCCCAGAAGCGCGAACAGGCCGCCGCCGTCTACGAAACCATCCTCCAGCGCCGCGAGGACGACGCCAACCTGCGCAAGAAACTGGCCGATCTCTACTATGAACTCAATCAACCGGCCGATGCCGTCGCCCACTATCTGAAACTCTACCGCGACAACCCGGACTACCAGGGCACGGATCTGGAACAGCGCCTGGTGGAGATGCTCGACAAGCTCCACAAGGAGCAGGCGCGCCAGCGCAACTACGCCGAGGCGATCCGGACCTTCAACGTCCTCGCCCAGCTCGACCCGACCGCCGACCCGACGTCGGTGGTGTTCTACGAATACATGCGCCAGGCGCAGGAGCTGGGCGACAACGACCCCGCCCGCCTGCTGCAACTGGCGCAGTTCGCCGAGCAGAACGGACTCGACGAGGAAGCCATGAAGCACTACAACCGCCTGGTGACCGTCGACTCGACCCGCGCCCAAGCCCAGGCCGGCATCGACCGTTACGCCTCGCGCGCGCTGCAGCAGGCGCAGTTCTACTTCAATCAGGGGCAGTGGCCGCTCGCCCTGACGCTGGCCGAGCAGATCATCCGCGACTACCCGAATTCCAAGGCGGTCGTCGAGGAAGCCGTCCGCCTCAGCGGCCGGGCGCGCGAGGAAGCCGCCCGCGACCTGCGCCAGCGCGAGGTCTTCGCCGAAGCCTACGTCGAGCGCGGCGACGAATACTTCCAGCAGGCTCAGATCCATTACAACAACATCTTCTCCACCGAACGGCGCGACATCCCCCGCCTGTCGAGCGACAAGGCCGAGGCCAAGCGCTACTACCAGTACGCCATCGACTCGTACGAGGAGGCGATTCGGCGCAATCCCAACCTCCAGTCCGATCCGCGCTCGCTGGTGATGGTCCGGCTGCGGGAAAGCCGCGAAAAAATCCGTCGGCTGAGCCAGCCGCCCACCGCCGGCGTGCGCAGCTTCAACCGGACGATCAACTGATCCGATCGGGCCGGCCGATGCACCGCCTTCGCCTTGACCAGCGCCTGTTGTGGTTGGCCTGCGGACTGGCGCTGCTGGCGACGGCCGCCGAAGTCTTGCGCCTGGCCCAGGCCCGGCGCCACGACGCCGCGCGGCGCGAATTGGCCGCCGGCCGGCCCTTGGCCGCCGCCGCCGCCGTTGCCGGCCTCCGCCTGTTCCCCTACGATCCCGCCACGCACTACACCCGGCTCGTGATCCTCAAGCAGCTCGACCGCTGGCGCGCGCTGAGCGACGAGGCCGCCGCGTTGCGCCGTTGGCACCCCCAGCAGGCCGGCCTGCTGCGCCTTAAGGGCGAGGCCGACTGGCGCCTCGGCCGCAACCAGGACGCCGCCGATGCCCTCTGGGACGCGTTCCGCCTCGAACCGGTTCCCCGCGACAGTCCCGCGCAACTGTGGCGGATCGCCATGCACGCGGCGGCCGACGCAGCGGGCGCCGCCAGCCCGCGCGCCCGCGCCGCCGCGCGCCAGGTGCTCGCCCTGCTCGATGACGATCACCGCATGACCGGGCAGGATCGCGCCCGCGCCCGCGCCGAGGCGCTGCGAATTCTCGTTCCGGAAGAAGCACAGGGGGGAGGGGAGGGATAACCCGTGATACCCACCGAATCCATCCGCCAGGCGATCGTCGTCGTGGGCTCGATCAATATCGATCTGGTCGCGCGCGTGCCGCGCCGGCCCGACGCCGGCGAAACGCTCGCCGCCGACTCGTTCACGCAGACCCCCGGCGGCAAGGGCGCCAATCAGGCGGTCGCCGCCGCCCGCCTGGGCGCCCCTACCTGGCTTGTCGGGCGCGTCGGCGACGACGCCTTTGCCGACCCGCTCCGCGACAACCTGCGCCGCCACGGCGTCCAGCTCGACCACGTTCACCCCACGCCGGGCTGCTCGTCCGGCCTGGCCCTGATCCATGTCGACCGCTCCGGCGAGAACGCGATCACGATCGTCGCCGGCGCCAACGCCCGCCTGACTCCCGCCGACGTGAACGCGGCCGCCGACCGGATCGCGCGCGCCGCCATCGTCGTCCTGCAACTGGAGGTCCCGCTCGCCACGGCGGCGCGCGCCGCCCAGCTCGCCCGCGAGCACGGCGTCCCCGTCCTCCTCGATCCCGCCCCGGCTCCGGGCCAACCGCTCCCCGAGCCCCTCCGCCGCGTCGATTTCATCAGCCCCAACCAGACCGAAGCGGCGACGCTGACCGGCGAGCGCGTCGAATCCACCGAGGAGGCGGTCCAGGCTGCCCGCAAGCTGATCCAGGCCGGCGCCGCGCGCGTCGTCCTGAAACTCGGCTCGCGCGGCGTGTTGTTGCTTGAGGGGCCGGATGCCGAACCGGTTCACGTCCCGGCATTCAACGTCGATCCGGTCGATACCACCGGCGCCGGCGACGCCTTCACCGCCGGTCTGGCCGTCGGCCTCGCCGAGGGCCTTGCCCCGGCCGACGCCGCGCGCCTCGGCTGCGCCGCCGGCGCCCTGGCCACCACCCGTCACGGCGCGCAGAACGCCATGCCCTCGCGCGAGGAAGTCGACCGCCTGCTGCAAGCCCGGTGACGTGCCGCGCAGCCCCCGTCGCCCGCCCAAGGGAACGCCGGTCATCATCACCTCGGCCTTGCCGCTTCCTCCCCGTTTCCCTATGCTTTGCGGGATCATGGGCCCGTGCGGCTCGAGTCATCGTGGACGGGGGGGCGAGCGGATGAGCAAGATCGGCGTCGGCATGATCGGCTGCGGCGGCATTGCGCACTACTTTGGGAACTATCTGAAGCCGCACACCGACCGGATCGACTTCCGCGCCTTCTGTGACGTGAAACCGGAGGCCACCGCCCGCTTCCGCGCCGACTTCGCCCCCGACGCCCGGGTTTACGCGGACTACCGCGACCTGGTCCGCGATCCCGATATCGATTGGGTCCTGATCGCCTCCTGGAACTGCTTTCACAAGGAACACGCGATCGCCGCGCTCGAAGCGGGCAAAGACGTCTTCTGCCAGAAACCGCTGGCCACGACGCTGGAGGACTGCCTGGCGATACGTGACGCCTGGCGCGCCAGCGGCCGCCAGTTCGTCATTGGCTTCACCCTGCGCTTCTCGCCGTTCTACCGCAAAATCAAGGAGCTGCTCGCGGGCGGCGCCATCGGCCAGATTGTCAGCATGGAGTTCAACGAAACACTCGATTTCAATCACGGCGGCTACATCATGGCCAACTGGCGCCGTCTGCGCCGCAACGCCGGCACCCACCTGCTTGAGAAATGCTGCCACGACGTCGATCTGGTCAAATGCATCTTCTGCGGCTTCTGCGAAGAGTCGTGCCCGGTCGATTCGATCGTCGAGACGCACATCCTCGAGTACCAC
>MVZB01000122.1 GCA_002068205.1 candidate division BRC1 bacterium ADurb.BinA292 | reverse complement strand
GAGCCATAATAGCTGATGCGCCATGCGAGCAAGGCCGCCAGCGCCAAAAGCGGCAGTGCCGCGCCGAGGACGAACCACCGCGGCGAAATCCCCGCCGCCGATGGACCGGCAAGTCTTCGTCGCGCGGATTCGGGCAGGACCAGCGACAGCCAGAAGAACGGCAGGTATCCGAACGCTTCGGGCCGGCTGAATACAGCGAGCGCCATGGCGCACCCCGCGCCGACGGTCCAGCCGCGCCGCTCCCGGCCGGCCAGCGCGCCCCCCAGAAACGCAACATCGAGCAGCAGGGCGTGCTGCGTCGTCTCCATCCCGGTCTGCGCGTGGCCGGCCAGCGGGCCGGCGCAGGCAAGGCCGAGCACGACGACGCAGGCGCTGACATCGCGCGCGATTCTGCTGGGCGAAGCCGTGCGCGCAAACCGCAACGCATGGTAGACGCCCAGCAGCAGAATCCCGAGATTGGCGAGCAGGCCCAGCGTCCGCGCAACTGGAAACATCGGCAGGCCCAGCCGGTCGGCCAGTGCGAGCTGCAGCGTCCACAGCAGGTTGGAGTAGCCTTCGACCCGCTCGCCCAGGTTGTATTCGAGCGCGCCGTGGCGAACCAGGTTTTCCGCATAGCGCATCGAGATGAACGCATCGTCGAACGCCCACCAGCTGTACATCGCGGCATGGAAGACGAGCGCGACGGCGCCGACGCAGAAAATGCCGGCAAACCAGGCGCGATCGCCTGGGGTCTGGGCGCGGTCGTTCGGCATCGTCAACGGCGGATCACGGCATTCCCGGTTGCTGCGCGGCGGCATTCGGTTCGGACGGTGAACTTGTCGCACGGCGGCGGGCAATGGTCAATCGATTCGTCCCCTGGCTGCGACACCGGGCGACCGTGTCGAATCCATCCATCTGGAAAGTGAGATGAGCCCCGGTCATGATGAAACGACCCGCGCGCCGGCCGGCGCGTTCAAACCCTTATGTGATCGGCTGATGCCCCCGCTCCGACTGCGCACTTTCTTCCAGCCAGCCTGGCTCCCCGGCCTGGCGTCCCTCCTCCTGCTCGGACTGATGGCGCGCGTCAACCGCGTCCATGGCACGACGGGCGACGAGCCGCATTATCTCGTCATGATGGATTCGCTGGTGCGCGACGGGGATCTGCTGATCCTCAACAACCACGAGCGCGAGATCACCCGCGACTTCTTCGGCGAGCAACTTGCGCCCCATCTCTCCCACGCCGCCCCCGACCGCTCGCTGCACTTCCCGATGACGGCGCTGCTGCTGGCGCCGGCCTACGCCCTCGACCGGCACGACGGCGTCCTCCTGCTCCTCGTCCTGCTCCATGCGTGCGCCGTCCTGTGGCTTCGCGCGGCGCTGATCCATCTCGGCATCGCGCCGGCCGCCGCAAGCGCCGTTGCCTTCGCCTGGCTGCTGACGGTCCCGTGGAGCCTGATGGCCCTGCAGGTCTATCCCGATTCGGTGGGCCTCGTGCTGGTTGCGGCCGTCCTGCGCCTTCTGGTCGGCAAGCGCTGGCCATTCCTCCGGCCCATCCTGACCGGCCTCCTGCTCGGCATTCTCGCCGCGCTGCATATCAAATTCTACCCGCTGGCCATCGCGCTGCTGGTCGGCGGCATCTGGCTTGGCGGCGTGCGCCGGGCATGGCCTGTCATGCTGTTCCCCTTCCTGCTGGTCGTCGCCCTGAACTCAGTCCTGCTCGCGAAACTCTACGGCAGCTTCTGGCCGTGGGCGCCCTATGGCTCCTTCGCGTCGCATGGCGCGGGCGGCAGCCTCCTGCTCGGTTTGCCGGCATACCTCGCGGATCTGCAGTATGGCCTGTTGCCGCAGGGGCCGCTCTGGCTGGCGCTTGTTCCGGGCGTTGTCGTTCTCGCCCGAAGCCCAGACCGAGGCCCACACGGCCGGTTTGTATGGGTCTGTCTGGCGGCCGGCCTGGTTCATTTGCTCGCGATCGCCAACACGCGGCTCGACCTCTTCGGCTGGAGCACCGCCGCCCGCAACCTGACCGTCGCTGTGCCGGTCGGGGTCGCCATCGCGGGGCTCGGGCTCCAAGCCACCTGGCGCCGGCGCGGCTTCCGCTGGTTCTGGGCGCTGCTGTTTGTCTGGCAGCTTGCGCTGCTGGTGGTCTACCAATTCGACTGGTGGGGCCGCTACAAGCTGCCGATGCTTCTGGCGCGGTGGCTTGGCGTCCCTCGCGAGTCCGTGCCGAGCTTCTTCGATTACTTCCATCCCGACGCCCCACCGGACCCGGGTGCGTGGGTGCTTTTTGTGGCTTTCGCGGCAATCGCGATTATCCTTGGGGTGCTCGGTTGGAGGCTCGGCCGCCTTTCGCCTGAGGACCGGGCCGCTCTGAACTAGGACCGAAGCAGAGAGCGAAGCACGTGGCTCCGGCGCGCCATGGAAATGCCCCCTCTATCCAAGTCCTTGCGTTCACACTCCAGCTCGGAAGGCAACATGACTCGCCTTTTCATCATCATCGGCTCGGCGTTCGGGTTGCTCGGCGTGGCGGCGGGGGCGTTCGGCGCCCACGGCCTGCGCTCGATTCTTTCCCCCGAAATGCTCGCCATCTTCGAAACGGCCGTCCGCTACCAGATGATCCACGCGCTGGCGCTGCTGGCCGCCGCATGGCTGGCGCATGCGGCGCCGGGCCGTGCCATCCACGCCGCCGGCGGGTGCTTCATCGCCGGCATCCTCATCTTCTCGGGCAGTCTCTATCTCCTGACGCTCAGCGGCGTCCGCGCCTGGGGCGCTGTCACCCCGATCGGCGGCATCGCCTTCCTGGCCGGTTGGGCGCTCATGGGCTGGCACGGCGCCAAACGCGTGCCCCGCTAGCGCCGACCGTCGCGCCTGCTTTCTGATTGAAGCCGTCGCCGTTTCCAGCCACAATGACCCGCACAATCACGTACCCGGAACGAAAGGCGGGCCGCTTCCATGATCAGCCAGGCCATGCAGGACAAGCTGTTGGAGCAGGTACGGGTCGAATGGGAATCGGAGTTCGCCTATCTGACGATGATGGCGTGGTGCTACAACAACGATTTCGACGGCTTCGGCGCCTGGTTTCACCAGCAGGCCAATGAAGAACGCGAACATGGCCTGCGCATCCTGCGGTTTATCAACAATGCGGGCGGCAGCATTGGCATCCCGTCGATCAATGTGATCGCCCCCGATTTCCGCAACCTGCAGCACCTGTTCGAACTGACGTTGCAGCACGAGGAACAGGTCACCGGCAGCATCAATCGGCTGGTGGATCAGGCCATGGCCGATAACGACCACATGACGCACACCTTCCTGCAATGGTTCATTCAGGAACAGGTCGAGGAGGAATCGACCGCGCGTCACATTCTGGCGAAAATCCGTCGGGCCGAGGGGGCCCCGGGCGCCCTGTTCATGATCGAGCAGCAACTGGCCGGCGCCAGCCCGCGCCCCGCAGCCGAAGCCGACGCTTGAGTCGCCGATCTCGTCGAAAACCATTCGGCACTCCTCTATCTCCCAACCATCGTCGCTCGTCGCTCTTCATCGGCTCTCGAAACCGGCGTCCAAGCCGCCGCTTGCCTCCCCCTCCCTTGCTCCCCTCCTTCTCCCCGCTCATTTCCTCCGGCAGAAATCCTTTGTGTCCCCGTGCGAGCTTGCAGGATACTCGAAGACTGATACTAAAGGAGATCGCCCCTTGCAGGCGGCCGCCCTCCGCATGACCCTTCCGCCCAACTTCAGCCTCGTCTGGCAAGACCGACTGGCCGGCTCCGGCCATCCCGGTCACGGACCCACGCTGATCGACACGCTGACCGAACTCCGCCGCCGCGGCTTTCACGCGATCCTCAGCCTGACCGAGGACGCTCCCGAACCGGCGCTCCTGACCGAACACGGCTTCGCCACGCTGCATCTGCCGATTGAGGATTTCACCGCCCCCACCCCCGAGCAGGTGCGGACCGGCGTCCGCTGGCTCAACGAACAACTGGAACATGAGGGCCGCGCGTTGGTCCATTGTCAGGCGGGCTACGGTCGCACCGGGACGATACTGGCCTGCTTCCTGGTCTCGCGCGGGTTGGACCCCGCCGCGGCCATTGGCGAGATCCGCCGGACGCGCCCTGGTTCGCTCGAGGTCTATGCGCAGGAGTTCGCCGTCTACCAGTTCGCCCGCCAGCTTCGCCAGGAATCCGGAGAGGAGGAGCCCTAGGTGGCCGGGACGCTCGATCGCCCCCCTCCCCCGCCGGCGGAAAGCCCGGTATCGGACCTGCCGATCATGGAAAACCCGGAATGGCGCCCGGCCCCGCTGCGCGAACCCACCCACGGGATGCGTCGCATGCGCCCCGACGCCACCTTCCGCACCCTCTTCGGCCTGGTGGTCATCTGGGGCGTGCTGGTGATGGTCTTCGTCGCCAACCGCCTCTCGGATAATTTCCTGGAAGTGGAGCCCCGCCTGAGCCAGAGCATCAACACCGATCAGGTCCTGATGCGCCGACTCGATCCCGCCCAGAAACTCCCGCTGCCGCTGACGATGTATATGCGCAACGTTTCGGCGCAACAGGCGATGCAGTTGGTCAGCAATTACGTCGGTTTTGAAATGGACCCGGACGATCTGACGCTGCTGGATGAGGAGCCGCGGACGATCAGCTTCGATGAAATCCCGCTCTATCAGGCGATCCACCAGTTGATCGACAACCCGGGTCTCGGCGTTTCGATGATGGGGCGCCAGCTCAATCTGTTTCATCAACGCATCGAACTGGAAGGGGATGCCGACAGCGGCAGCGTCAACTGGCAGGCGCGGCTCCCCCTCTCCGAGGCGCGCCAGCTCATCGTCCCCAGCGGCCAGTTGAACCTCTGGTTCATGATCCGTCTGGAGGGCCCGCCCGCCAACGGCCAGGGGGAATGGCGCGAGGTGCTGGTCGAACTCTGGCGCGGTTCGGAACTGCTGTCGCTCACCCGCGCGCCGCTCGACGCGCAGGGCCGGGCCCAGCTCGAATTAAGCGCCAGCGACAGCCTGGTGTTCATGGTAAAAAGGATCAGCGAGCGCGCCGCCGCCGCCCCCGGCGAGTATGAGCTGGCCTTCTATTATCTCTATGACGCCGAGCCGGCCCCGGCGGCCGCCGATTGACCCGGCCGGCGCCATGGGTCCAATCTCGTGTCGCAGCCGAGACCAGCCCGCCGGCGCCGCTCCAGGAATTTGTCCGCTTCGCAATTCGTTACGGAAGGGTTCCTCGTTCCATGTCTGTCCGCCGTTCATTCCGCCTGATCCTGAGCGTAGGAGTCTTCTGCCTCGCCTTGCTCCCGGCGCCTGCCCAGCAAACCGGAGTGCCGGTCCTCACGCGTCAACAGTTCTACCCTTTCGATGAGACGGATTTTCTGCGCTCGACCGTCGACCTTGGGCGCATCAAGCGCAGCTACTTCGTCGGCGAGCCGGTCGCCGTGCCGCTCGTCCTCAGCAATCACTCCCGCTTCCCGGTGACGATCGAGACCAATTTCGTCCCGGTCTCGCAGCTTCAGGTCTACATCCAGCCCGAAAATGATCGCGAGGAACGCTATCCGGGCGCGCATCTGCCTGAACTCTACGGCACGGTTGAAATCCCGCTCCGCCCGCTCGCCAGCTCGACGACGCAGGTCCACCTCTGGGCGGATCGCGAATCGAGCGTCGGACTGGCCTTCGAAGCCCCCGGCGAATACAGGATTCGCATCGTCCAGACCGCGTCGGTCAAGGAGGGGGGCGCCGCCCTGCGGAACATCCAACTGAATTACCCCGAATTCACCTTGCGGATCCGCGAAACCCCTGACGAGCTGAAGCCGCTGATCGAGCGCCTGAAACAAATCAAGGGCTTCATCAGCATGCAGTTGGGCCGGCTCCCCCCCGAGATGTCGATTGAGGAAGCCGAGGAAATCGTCCGCACCGCCCCCGCCTCGCCGCTGACGGCCTACCTCTACAACTGCCTGGGCGCGCGGTATCAACTGGAGTTCATCGACGATCCGTCCCGCCGCGACCTGGCCGACAAGGCGCTGTTCTACTACCAGTCGGCCTCGCTCAGCGATTCACCGATCCAGATCGAAATCCTGCTCAACCTGCTCCGGTTCTTCGACCGCCTGGATGTCCCGCAAGGGGCAGCCGACACCGCCCGGCGGCTGGTGGAGACGATGCCGCCGAATCAGCGCAAGAATCTCGGCTCCCACTCGCTGGTCCAGAAGTACCTGGCGCTCTACGATGACATTGAACCGATGACGTTCTGGACGCTGCTGCCCTGAAATGACTCCGCCTGATCCCAGCCCACCGCCCCGGGAATGCGACGTCGAGATCCTCCCCCCGGCGGATGGCCCACTCACCGCGCAATGCAGCTCCGCGCCGCGCCCCACGCCGCATCCGCTGCGCTATCTCTTTTCCTATGTCCCCGGCGTCACCACGCTCGTGGCGCTCTGGCTCTACCTGCTGGACGAGCATGCCTCCTCGCTCCACAAGCTCTCCATCGTGCTGACCTTCCTCTACTTCGTCTGGCCTCTCGACCTGCTCAAGGACCTGTTCGTGGGTCTGGGCTACCTCGACGATCTGGCGATCTTTTACGGCCTTGTCCGTTTTATCGGGTCGGAAACCCTGCGCCCCTATCGCCTGGAGGCGCGCCGCTGGCTGCGGGGACTCCCCCCGCTCAACCCCCACATCGCCCCCTGACGGATCATCGCATCACCTTGTCTCCCTGGAAAGGCATCCGCTTCATGTTATCCACGACGAAATACCTGGTAAGTCTCCTGACAGCAACACTTTTTGCAGTCCTCTGGTCCGCGGCCCACGCCCAGTCGGATGGCCCGACAACCTCGGGTCAGACCGCGCTTGATCGCTACGTGGCCCGAAAAGACCCCGCCTACAAGTGGGAAATCGCCAACGCGTTCAAGGACCAGCGCGTCAAGACCTATCTGTTGCGGCTCACCTCGCAGACCTGGCGTTCCGACCAGGAGGTCAATGCCCCGGTCTGGACGCACTGGTTGCTCGTCAACGTGCCCGACAGCCTCTATCAGGATACCGCCCTGCTGCTGATTGCCGGCGGCGCGAACAACGACCCGACGCCCGAGGCCGCCGACCCGCTCACGCGCGATCTGGCCCTGGCCACCGGCTCCGTCACGGCCATGCTCTATCAGGTCCCCAATCAGCCGCTGTCGTTCACCGGCGAAGGGGGATCCGACCGAGTCGAAGACGCGATCATCGCCTGGAGTTGGGACAAATACCTGGCCACCGGCGACGAAACGTGGCCGGCCCAACTCCCGATGGTCAACAGCGTCGTCCGCGCGATGGACGCCATCCAGGAGTTCATGCTGTCGACCGAAGGCGGGGAATTCCCGCTCCAGGATTTCTTCCTGACCGGCGCCTCCAAGCGCGGCTGGACCGCCTGGCTGACCGCCGCCGTCGACCCGCGCGTCATAGGCATCGCCCCGCTCGTCATCGACGTCCTCAACATGCGCGAAAACATCCGCCTGCACCACGCCGCCTACGGCTTCTATGCCCCCACGCTGCGCGACTACGAGGCGGCCGGCATCATGGACCGGATGGAAACGCCCGCCACAAACGCCTTGATCCAGATCGTCGATCCGTTCGCCTACCGCGACCGGCTCGACATGCCCAAGCTCCTGATCCATGCCGCCGGCGATCAGTTCTTCCTCCCTGATTCCTCGCGCCTCTATTTCAGCAGGCTCCGCCCCCCCAAATACCTGCGCTACATCCCCAACGCCGACCACTCGCTGCAAAACACCAATGTCAGGGAGAGCCTGCTGGGGTTCTTCCGCGCCGTCTTGAACGACATGCCGCTGCCCACCTTCGACTGGCAACTGGAGCCGGGCGGCGCCCTCCGCGTTTTCACCCGCGTCGACCCGCTCGAAGTCAACCTGTGGCAGGCCGACAACCCCGCCGCGCGCGATTTCAGGCTGGAGACGATCGGACCGGCCTGGACCAAAACCTCGCTGCCGTATCAGGACGACGGCATCTATCGGGCCGACCCCGGCGCCCCCCCAACCGGCTGGCGCGCCTACTTCCTCGAAGTCGTCTTCGATTCCGGTTTCCCCGAACCGTATATCTTCACGACCGATGTCAATGTCGCGCCCGCAACGCTGCCGTTCGCGGCCGACGACGACCAGCCGACCACCGAAACCGCACCGCTTCAGGATCTGGACGACGCCATCGAATCCGTCTCCGCCCCCCGCGGCTGAGAAGATGCGTCCACGCGGCCTTCCCCCAGAAACTCGAGGATCGCCCCCTTGGCCGCTTCGCCATCCCAGTCGCGCAGCAAGTGGTGGTTGGATCGTTCCGGGAACCACCGCGCCTGCTTCTGAGGCGAGCCGATGCGCGCGAAGGCCGCGCGCGCCGCGACCGGGCAACTGGCCTGATCGCCTTCGGACATCACCAGCAGGACGGGGCACTGGATCGATTCGAGCAGCCCCGCCGCCCGCGCCTCCTCGCCCAGCGCGAACAGCGTCTCAACGCCGCGCGACGGCACATACTTGTAGGAATACAGGCCCGTGCGCCCTTGCGGCCGGTTCAGCTTCGTGAAGCACTCCCACCGGTAGAGCCACGGCATGCTCCACCCCAGCATCTGATGCCAGACGTGCGGCGGCAGCACGTAGTACCACGCGTAGGTCACGCCGTAATAGGGGGCGATCAACACCAGCCGGTCGACCGGTTCACGGGCCGCCAGCAAAGTCGCCAGCGTCCCGCCCATGGAAAACCCGATCACGGTTACTTCGTCATATTCCGCGCGCAGCGCGCGCAGCTCGTGCAGCGCGCCGGCATACAGCGTCTCGGGGGTCTGATCCGCGAAATCAATCGGCGTCGTCCCGTGGCCGGGCAGGCGCGCCAGGCGCACGTGATAGCCCGCCGCTCTCAGCCGCTCGCCCAGGTCGCCAAAATCCTGATGCGATCCGATGAAGCCATGCAGCAACAGGCACGCGCTGGTGGGGCGATCCGGGGCGCCGTGAGCCTCATTCCCATCCGCCGTCGCGGCATTGCGCCCGGCGCAAGCGGGGTCCAGATCGATCGCCGCGGTCCCCAGCACAACCCCGGTCGCGGGATCACGCGGCGTGGCGGCAATCTCTCGCCGGACGAGCAGCGAACAGGCGCAGCCATAGAGCAGGATGCCCAGCGCCGTCGCGACCGGCGCCAGAACCGCCGTTCGGCGGAGAAGCCCTCGGAGGATCTTGTTCATAGGGAATATGTTTATATAGAAACATTTTCGCCGTCAAGCCTTTTTCTCACACCCATCAAGCTTCTGTGTCGACCCCCGCTGGCATGGGTCGTGCTACCTCCCCTCCTGCCATTCTCAAGGAAGCGAGGAGCGCCATCATGCGTGTCCTGTTACGTCTCGCCAGCGTTCTGATCGCGGCGGGCCTCGCGCCGACGGCGTGCGACCGC
>MVZB01000121.1 GCA_002068205.1 candidate division BRC1 bacterium ADurb.BinA292 | reverse complement strand
CGCGCCGCCGCCGCCGCATCGCCCAACTCGAACCGTGCCGCGTCCTCCACCACGCGCAGCCCTTCCTCCAGGCGGTTCAGATTGGCGTCGAGCATGCGGCGGTGCGCGGCCATGGCGGCGGGACAACCCCCTTCGCGGAGATCGTCCGATTATGCCGGGCCTGAACCGGAGAGACCAGCGATTACGCGATGCGGGCGAGGCGGGGAGAGGGGGGATGGGAAGGCTGGTTTTCGAGAGCCGAGGACGGCGTTTGGGGGCGATCACGAGGACGAGGGACGAGAGACGGGGGATAAGGGTCATTCGAGGTTGACTTCGTAAAGCAGGAAATGGGTGCGGTGGGGAGGGATGGGCCAGGCGCCGCGCATGGGGCCGATGTCGTCGCGTGCGGGCGGATTAAAGATCGTGGGGGGGAGGCGGTCGTTCTCGGCGGTCCAGATCAGCTCGGCATGCGGGCGCCAGAGGTCCATCAAGCGGCGACTGGCGGGGATCAGATCGACGCTGGTATCGACGAGGAGCAGAAAGCGGCGGCCATAGAGTTCGATGGGTGCGTCGGGATCGGACATCATCGCATGGGGCCAGTCGCGCTGGTAGAAGGTGATGGGATGGGCGAGGCGGACGACGAGGGGGAGGCCGGCGCGTAGGGCGGCGATTTCATCGAACCGATCGCCGAGGCGGCGATAGCCGTCCGAACGCCAGCGGAGGGCTTCGGCCGCATGGAACGCCATCAGGCCGACGACGAGGAGGGTCATGAGGCGGCCGGCCCAGGCGCGCCGAGCGGACCCTTCCGCGTTCCACAGCGCACCGAGCGCCACGCCGCCGAGAAGGCTGAGCAGCGGCAGAAGGGGGGTCAGCAGGCGGATGAATGGCGTGTAGAGCAGCCAGGCGAAGCCGTAGGCGAGTCCCCAGCCGAGGAGAGCGGCGGTTCCGTTGCGCTGCGCGCGCCAGGCGGGGAGCGCGCCGACGGCGGCGAGCAGGCCGGCCCAGCGCGCCCAGATCCACAGGACGGCGAGGAGGATGAGCGAGGAGTCGAAGGCGGCCTGGGGCAGATCGGAGAGGGGCCGGATGAACAGGCCGTGCTGTTCGTGCATCGCCGTGGGGCCGTAGGTCCGCAGGACAAACAACCGCCAGGGGAGCCAGCAGAGCCAGGCGACGGCGAGGGCGAGGAGCAGGCTGCCGGCGCGTGCGGGGAGAAGGATCGGCGAGGCGGGCGCGGCGCCCCGTCGGCGGCGGAGGGCCGCGGCGGCGACGATGAGGGCCTCGAAGCAGGCGGCCGAGAGCCAGACGATGAGGCCCTGATATTTGGTGAACATGGCGGCGGCGGTCGTCAATCCGAGCAGCAGGCCGTTGAGCCAGAGCCGGATGGCGAAGGCGCGCGAGGGAGGGGCGGGGGCGATGCGCGCCAGCGAGAGCAGGAGGCCGAGCGCATGGAAGCAGGTAAAGGTGGCGTCGGTCAGCGCCATGCGGCTGTAGACGAGGTGGAGCGGGCAGAGGGCGAGGATGATTGCGCCGCCCCAGGCGGCGGCGCGGCCGGCGGCGCGATCGAGGATCCAGAAGACCAGGCCGACGGTGAGGCCGCCGGTGACGGCCGAGACGAGGATCGCGGCGAAATCGTAGGGGCCGAAGAGACGGAAGCTGAGGGAGATCAGCACGGGGACGAGGGGGGGCGCGTGTTCGGGCGCGAGATGAGCCAGACCCTGGGTGAAATGATCGGCGAGGAGGCGGGCGGCGCGGACGTATTCGCCTTCGTCCCAGTGGGAAATGCCGAGGCGCTCGAGGTGGATCAGGCGGATGAGGATGGCGGCGAGCGCGGCCAGAGCGGCCATAAGGAGGGAGTCGCTGCGGGCGGGGCGTTGCATGGAGCCACAGTAAAAGAGCGGGGGGCGTCTGACAAGGAGGGGGAGGGGAAGTGGCTGACATCGGTTGGTCGCGCCGAGGGGGAAACGGTTGAAACGGTCAGGAATTATTTGTAGCGGTCGGTCACCGGGGCGAGGCCCGGTGCGAATGAGAGGGCCCCCGAGGGGGCCCAGATAAGGCCCGCTGGCGCGGGCTCGTGGGACGGCGGCTCGGGGAGGTGTTCGAGAGCCGGGGACGAGGGACGAATTCTGGGAGGCGGCAAGAGGCGAGGACGAAGACGAGAGACGGCGGACGAGGGGGAGCATATTCCTTCAAGCCGTCTCGGGGGAAGTTCGATAAGTTCTGAGGTAAGGTATTCCCGGGCTGAGTCGCCCGGACGGATCCCTGCGTGAGCCCTGCAAGCTGTCAGTTCCGCCTCGTTTCGGGGAAAACGGGCGCTTCACGCACCGGTATGGCTTATGCAGGCGGCTACTTGTTCCGTGACTGAGGGTCCCGACAGCGTGGGGCGATACCACGTTCTGTCGGAGCTGGGCCGCGGCTCGATGGGAGTGGTGTATCTGGGGTTTGACCCGAAGCTGCAGCGCGAGGTGGCGATCAAGACAATCCTGGTGCCGGAGGGCTACAGCGAGGCGCAGCGGCAGGCGATGACGCGCAGCCTGCTGCAGGAGGCGCGCCTGGCCGCGGCGCTGGCGCATCCGGGGATCGTCCGCGTGTTCGATGCGGGGGAGGATCACAGCCTGCCCTATATTGTTTTCGAGCGGATCGAGGGGGTCGCCCTTTCCACGCGGCTGGCCGAAGAAGGAGCGCTGGGCCGTGACGGCGCCGACCGGTTGATGGGGGAACTGCTCGACGCGCTGGCCTACGCGCACGAGCGGCAGATCATTCATCGCGACATCAAGCCGGCGAACCTGATGGTTCAGGCGGACGGGCGGCTGCGGGTGATGGACTTCGGCATCGCGCGGGCGCTGGCTGATCAGCCGCAGTCGGGGCGACGCGTGCTGTGCGGGACGCCGCGCTACATGTCGCCGGAACAGATCGACGGCCGGGCGGTCGACACGCGGTCGGACGTCTTTTCGCTGGGGATCGTGTTCTACGAGATGCTATGCGGCCAGCGGCCCTTTCCGCAGAAGGACTTCCAGGAGCTGCGCGAGGCGCTGGTGGGGCGGCCGCATCCACCGCTGCACCACCACAATCCGGATCTGCCGCCGTCGTATTATGGGTTCATCGACCGGGCGCTGGCGAAGGCGCCCGAGGAGCGGTTCGCCGATGCGCGACAGATGCGTGACGCGCTGCACGAGTGCATGGTGGACCGTTCGGCGCCGGTGGCGGCGCCGGGCGAGGATGTCTCGGTCGCGCGCCAGCAGATTCTGGATGAGATCCGGCGGCAGATCGAGCGGCAGGGGGATTTTCCGGCCACATCGCAGTATCTGGCGCGGGTGACCGCCGCGGCCCGATCGAGCCACTCGTCGGCGAGCACGATCGCCAACGAGATCCTGAAGGACTTCGCGCTCACCAATCGCATTCTGCGGATGGTGAATTCGCCGTTCTATGCGGGGATCGGCGGGCGGATCCGGACGATTTCGCGGGCCGTCGTGATCCTGGGCGTGGACACCGTGCTGAGCACGGCCGGGGGCCTGAGCATTTTCGAGCATTTCCACAACCGCAGCGGCGTGGCGGAGCTCAAGCAGCAGGCGGTCAAGGCATTGATGACCGGGCTGCACGCGCGGCAACTGGCGCATGCGATCAATCTGGAGAACGCCGAGGAAGCCTTCATCTGCGGGATGCTGCACCACCTGGGGCGGCTGATCGTTGCGTTTTATTATCCGCAGGAATACCAGCGGATCGAGAAGCTGATCGACAACGGGACGCCGACCGAGCGCGCGTCGCGCAAGGTGATGCGGCTGTCGTACCTGGAACTTGGCGAGGCGATGGCCCAATTCTGGAATATGCCGGAGTCGATCGTGCGGGCGATCCACGGGCTGGATCCCGAACACAAGGGGGCGCCGCAGGGCTCGGTGCAGATGACGCAGGCGGTCGTGAGCATGGCCGAGGAACTGAGTCACGCGACGTTCATCACGGATCCCGAGCAGCGGCAGGCGGCGCTGAAGGCGGTCGAGCGCAGTTTCCGGGACAAGATTCATGTGGGGGAAACGCGGCTGATGCGGCTGGTTGAGGATTCGCTGCGCAATGCGTGGGATATCTCGCATGCCCTGCGGGTCGATCTGAAGTCGATGGGCGTGACCGATGCGCTGCTGCACTCGATCCAGGCCGATCCGGGCGTCGAGGCGGCGCCGGCCGCGCGCCCGCGTCCGGGGGTGAGCGCGGCCGCGGTTGAGGCGACCGCGTCGATTTCAGGCGACGTCAGCAGTCCGTCGCTGACGCTGGACGATCCGGACGACGAGCGCAGCCAAATGGACGAGAATGCGCTGGCGGTGCAGCGCCAGGATCTGATGGCCAAGACAATGGCCGAGATCTCGCAGGCGCTGGCGGGCCAGTTCCAGCTGAACGATGTGCTGGTGATGATCCTGGAAGCGATGTATCGGGGGATCGGCTGCGATCATGTGCTGATGGCGATGGTCAATCCGCAGCGGTCGCACGTGATCGGACGGTTCGGGCTGGGGGATCAGATCGAGGAGGCGATCGGGCGATTTAATTTTCCGTTGCGCGCGGGGGGCGGGGCGCCGGTCGGCTGCATCATCAACCGGCGGGAGTATTTCGTGCCGGACCTGTCCGACCCGGCGCATCACGGGCTGCTGCCGCGTCCGCTGGACGAGGTGCTGCGGGCCGAGGGGCTGATTCTGGTGCCGCTGGACGTGCGGAATCAGGCGATCGGGCTGTTCATGGCGACGCGGCGGAAGAGCCGCGCGGCGTTCGCGCGCCAGGATCTGCGCGACCTGCGGGCGCTAAGCCGGATGGCCGTGACCGGGATTCAGCAGTCGGCCGGACAGCGGTGAAGGGGAAAGAAAGATTGAATTCCGAAAGAGCATGAGCGTATACCGACAGCGATTGCGATACCGATTAGAAATCCCGATTTGTTGTGCCGGCCTCGAGGCTTAGGGTGGCGCGGGGAGGGGGGATGTGCTAAACGTGAATCAGGCACGAAAAGGCATGGAAGGCGGCATGAAGCGATGCAATCCCGGTCCTTTGCTCCCAGCTATTCACGGCGCGGATTCTACATCATCGGGATCCTGATCGTCGTGGCGATCATTCTGATCCTGGTGTTCAAGGGATCGATGGCGCCCGATCCGGTGACGCAGGTCTCCAGCGGGATCACCTACATTGATCGCTCGCAGGAGGTGGCGTGTTCGACCAACCGCAACGCGATCCGGACCGATCTGCAGCATTATCAGATCAACAACCCCGGGGCGCCGATCACGCCGGACGTGATTCGCAAGGCGAACAGCGCCACGTGTCCCGACGGGGGGATTTATCTGATGGCGCAGGACGGACACATTTTCTGCACGCTGCACGACCCGCCCCCGCCCGAACAGATGCAACAGCTGATGCGGATCAGCGAGGAGAAACCGGTCGCGACACCGGTGGGGACGCCCGACCCGTATGCCGGCGCGACGCCGCAGGCGACGCCGATGGGGACGCCGGACCCCTATGGGGCGCGGTGAGGCGGGAGGCTGGAATTCGTGGCGCGTGCCCGGCGGCGTTCGGCCAAGCGACCGCGATTGGGGGAATGAGCAGCGCTGGCTTCACGGTCCGCTGCTATTGGGTTGCGGCGGCCGAATCCGAGATTACCGCGTCGTCGGATTTCGTCAGATCCGCGCCAATGTCGTCGAGGATGGCGCGCGAGAGGTCCTCGTCGCCGAACGTGCCGACGCGGATGGAGATATGCGTGAGGTCGGACTCGGTCCGTTCGGTCAGGATCTTGACGGACCGGTTTTTCTCGTCGTCGACGCCGGGGATGTCGGCCACGAGGCGGCCTTCGAGCGCATCCAGTTCGTTTTCCTTTACATCATAGCCGCGCTCGAGCAGGGTGCGGTGCGCGGCCTTGTGAACGTGGGCGAGATCGTCGTCCAGATCCGCCTCAAGGTCGCCCTTGGCGTAGTAGACGGCGGCGGCGCCGGCGCCGGCCGCGCCCGCCAGCCCGACGCCGGTCCAGAATCCGTGCCAGGAGCAACCCGCCACCAGGCAGGGGATCAGCAGGCAGATTGCCAGTTGAGTCAAGCGCTTCATGCTTCGTCCTCCGAAACAGATTGCAGAGCAAGGACGTCTTGATTAGCACAACGACGGGGAAAGGTCGAGGGGCAGGGTGCGGGGGAATGAGGCTGACATCGGGTTGGCGGGGTGGCGGGGGAAACCGTTGAAAACGGTTGGATAAAATATGTCGTGCCGGGTCACCGGGCCGAGGCCCGTGCAATGGGAGGGCCCCCGAGAGGGCCAGGAAAAAGCCCGCTGGCGCGGGCTCATGAGGCGGCTGAGGAGCGTGATTTGCGAGAGCCGAGGACGAGGGACGAGAGCCGGGGGCCGAATCCTGGGGTGGGGCTTTGGGGGCGATTCCGAGGAGGAGGGACGAAGTCGGTCAGGGGGTGATGGGGAGGCGTTGGACTTTCTCCTCGTCGGCGAGGATGATGCCGGCTTCCTTGTATTTGCGCAGGATGAAATGGGTGGCGGTGCGGTTGACGTGTTCGATCGTCGCCAGTTTCTGCGAGACGAAGAGCGCGACATCCTTGAGGTTTTTGCCCTCGACGAAGACGATCAGGTCATAGGCGCCCGAGACGAGGTAGCAGAGGATGACTTCGGGGAAGCGGTAGATTTGGGCGGCGATTTCATCGTAGCCGACGCTGCGCTGGGGGGTGATGTTGACCTCGATGATGCCGAGGCAGGGCTCGTTTTCCAGTTTCTCGTGATTGACGACCGCCCGGTAGCCGAGGACGGTTTTGCTCTTTTCGAGCTCGGCGATATGTTCGGCGACCTCGGCCTCGCCCAGCTCGAGGCGGGTGGCGATTTCGGCGACGGGGGTGCGGGCGGCCGAGCGCAGGATCTCCAGGATCTGTTGGCGGGCGTTGGGTGGGGGTGTCACTTTCGCTCGTTATCCTCCTCGGCGATGCGTTCGCGCATGTGGGTGTCGGCCTTGACGTTCTCGAATTTGTAGTAATCCATGATGCCGAGGTGGCCGTCGCGGAAGGCCTGGGCCATGGCCTTGGGGACCTCGGCCTCGGCCTCGACGACGCGAGCGCGCATTTCCTCGGCGAGGGCCTTCATCTCCTGTTCGCGGGCGATGGCGAGGGCGCGGCGTTCCTCGGCCTTGGCCTGGGCGATCTGCTTGTCGGCTTCGGCCTGGTCGATCTGGAGTTTGGCGCCGATGTTGGTGCCGACGTCGATGTCGGCGATGTCGATCGAGAGGATTTCGAAGGCGGTGCCCGAATCGAGGCCGCGCTCGAGGACGCGCTTGGAGATCATGTCGGGGTTTTCGAGGACCTGTTTGTGGGTGGCGGCCGAGCCGATGGTGGTGACGATGCCCTCGCCGACGCGGGCGATGATGGTTTCCTCGGTGGCGCCGCCGACGAGCCGTTCGAGGTTGGCGCGGACGGTGACGCGGGCCTTGGCCTTGAGCTGGATGCCGTCCTTGGCGACGGCGTCGATGGTCTGGCGGCCCTTGGTGGGGTCGGGGCAGTCGATGACCTTGGGTTCGACGCTCATGCGGACGGCCTCGAAGACGTTGCGGCCGGCGAGGTCGATGGCGCGGGCGCGGTCGAAGGTGAGGGGGATTTTGGCCTTGTCGGCGGCGATGAGGGCGTTGACGACGAGGGCGACGTTGCCGCCGGAGAGCCAGTGGCTTTCGAGCTGCTGGCGGTTGACGGGGACGCCGGCCTGGACGGCGTTGATCAGGGGGTTGACGATTTCGGTGGGGGGGACGCGACGCAGGCGCATGGCGATGAGCGCGATGAGCGAGATGGGGACGCTGCTGGCGCGGGCGGCGATGTAGAGCCGCACCGGGACGAAGTAGAACAGGGCGGAGATGAAGAAGACGATCGCGAAGAGGAGAATGATCGCGACAAAGACCTGAAGATCATCCATTGACGTTGGCTCCCATGATCGCGGGGGTGGCGCGCCGCCGGGGGGCCGGGTGCGCCAAGCGACGGGGCCGAAGTCCGGCCGCGCGTGCGCATGGACTGTGCGCTGCCATTTGGGCACATCATCCGGTGCGTTTCAAGCCTGGAATCCGGCGGCGCGAGAAAAGGGAGAGACGGGTCGCGGGATGGCGTGGCGGCAGCCAACGGAAAAGCCGAACCTCACGCGGAGACGCAGAGACACGGAGAAACTCAATCAACCGCCAAGAAGCACGGGGCGGGCATCGGCGAGGCGATTTGATCGCGCCGGGGAGCGTCAGCGGTAAACCTGGTAGCCGTCCTGGCTGGTTCGCTGGCGGAAGGCGGCGATCAGCTCATGGGTGATCTTGCCGGGTTTGCCGTCGCCGATGGGGCGCTTGTCGACTTCGACGACGGGGATCACTTCGGCGGCGGTGCCGGTGAGGAAGACCTCGTCGGCGTCGAAGACATCGAAGCGGGTGAAGGGTTCCTCGGTGAGCGGGATCCCTTTGTCGCGTGCGATTTCGATGACGCAGTCGCGGGTGATGCCCTGGAGCGCGCCGAGATAAACGGGGGGGGTGCGGATGCGGCCGTCCTTGATCACGAAGATATTATCGCCGGTGCACTCGACGACATAGCCGTTGTGATCGAGCATCAACGCCTCCTTGCAGCCGGCGTTGTGCGCTTCGATCTTGGCCAGGATGTTGTTGAGGTAGTTGCACGACTTGACGCGGGCGTTGAGCGATTCGTTGCGGTTGCGCATCGTCGGCACGGTCACCAGCTTGAGGCCGTGGTCGTAGTCTTCCTGGGGGTAGAGCTTGATCGAGTCGGCGATGATGATGATGCTGGGCCGGGGGCAGAGCCAGGGGGCGAGGCCGAGGGTGCCGGCGCCGCGGGTGACGACGAGGCGGATGTAGCCGTCGCGGATCGCGTTGCGGCGGACGGTTTCGGCGGTCGCCGCGGTCAGCTCGTCGATGGACAGGGGGACGTCGAGCATGATGTAGCGCGCCGAGGCGTAGAGCCGGCGCAGATGCTGGCCGAGGCGGAAGATGCAGCCGTCGTAGACGCGGATGCCCTCGAAGACGCCGTCGCCGTAGAGCAGCGTGTGATCGAAGACGCTGATCTTGGCGTCTTCCTTATTGAAGAACTGGCCGTCGATGTAGATCTGCAGGCTCACCGGACAACTCTTTCTCCTGGCGCTGGTGCGTCGGTTCCGAGGGGGACCGACACTCGGATAAACCGCTCCAGTAAACCATAGGGGACGGGTGTCTGCACGGGGAATCTGGCGGCGGAGACGGGCAGGGGGCGCGTGGGCTGCCGTGTTTGCAGGCCGCGGGGGCGACGGGGGCGAAGCGGTCGCTTGCAACGGCGGGCGGCGGTGGTACAGTGGGGGCGGCGGCGATTCCATCCAGCAGGGGCAAACAAGATGCGCAATCCGTGGCTTGCGATTCTGATCCTGGCGGTGCTGGCGGCCGGC
>MVZB01000120.1 GCA_002068205.1 candidate division BRC1 bacterium ADurb.BinA292 | reverse complement strand
CCTTGACACCCCGCCCGCCAACCGGCTTTCATAGGTCCAGCAGCCCGCCGCGGCGATCCGGAGCGCCCTCACCATGGCCGACCTGGGACCCTTCGTCCACCTGCACGTCCACAGCCATTACAGCACCCTCGACGGCGCCAACAGTCTCAAGGGCCTCATCGAGCAGACGAAGCAGTTGGGCATGGGCGCCGTCGCCCTGACCGATCACGGCAACCTCTTCGGCGCCTACGCCTTCCAGAAGGCCGCCCAAGAGGGCGGCGTTAAGCCGATCATTGGCTGCGAGGCCTACTTCAGTCCCACCTCCCACACCGACCGCACCTCCAACAAGGCCCGCACCCGCTATCATTTCCTCCTCCTCTGCGAGTCGGTCGAGGGTTACCGCAACCTCTCCCGCCTCAGTTCGCTCGGCTTCCTCAAGGGCTACTACTACAAGCCGCGGATCGATCTGGAGCTCCTCGAGCGCTATCACGACGGCCTGATCGGCACGACCACCTGCATCCAGGGGCCCGTCTGCCAGGCGATTCTCAACGGCGACCTGCGCGAGGCCCAGCGCCAGATCGACGTCTTCGCCCAGATCTTCGGCCGCGGCCATTTCTTCGTCGAACTGATGGACCACGGCATGCCCGACCAGAAGACCGTCAACAACGGCCTGCTGGAGCTGGCCAAAAAGAACGACCTGCCGCTGATCGCCACCAACGACTGTCACTACCTGACCGCCGCGGCGCACGACTCGCAGGACGTGCTGATGTGCATCTCGATGGGCAAGACGCTCAACGATCCCCAGCGGATGCGGTTCGAGCAGAATGAGTTCTACCTCAAATCGCCCGACCAGATGCGTTCGCTTTTCGGCCACCTCAATGGCGCGATCGAAAACACCGTCGCCATCGCCGAGCGCTGCAACTGTGTCATCCCCACCAACCAGAAGCTCCTGCCCCGCTACCGCACCCCCGACGGCATGGACGGCCCGACCTACCTGCGCCTGCTCGTCCAGCGCGGACTCGACAAGCGCTACGGCGGCCGCCCCGAGGAACGCCACCGCCGCCAGGCCGACTTCGAACTCGGCGTCATCGAAAAGATGGGCTTCGTCGATTACTTCCTCGTCGTCTGGGATTTCATCCGCTGGGCCAAGGATCAGGGAATTCCTGTCGGCCCCGGCCGCGGCTCGGGCGCCGGCTCCATCGTCGCCTACGCCCTCGAGATCACCGATCTCGATCCCCTCGAGCACGGCCTCCTCTTCGAGCGCTTCCTCAACCCCGAACGGGTCTCGATGCCCGACTTCGACATCGACTTCTGCTTCGAACGCCGCGGCGAGGTCATCGATTACGTCCGCCGCACCTATGGCCAGGATTGCGTCGCCCAGATCATCACCTTCGGCACGATCAAGGCCCGCAACGCGGTGCGCGACGTCGGCCGCGTCATGGGCGTCGCCCTGCCCAAGGTCGACCAGGTGGCCAAGCTCATCCCCGGCGGGCCGAAGGTCACCATCGACGCCGCGCTGGGCAAGGACTCCAGGCATCCCGAGCTGGCTTCGCCCGAGCTCCAGACGCTCTACAACGACGACCCCGAGGTGCGTGAGCTGCTCGACCGCGCCCGCGGCATCGAGGGCGCGATCCGCCAGCCCGGCACCCACGCCGCCGGCGTCGTCATCTGCGACCAGCCGCTCATCGACCTGATTCCCCTTTACCGCCCGTCGGATAACGACCCCGACGCCATGGCCGTCACCCAGTTCACCATGACCGAGGTCGAGGAAATCGGCCTGCTCAAGATGGACTTCCTCGGCCTGAAAAACCTGACGATCATCGACCGCTGCCTCAAGGGAATCAGCACCCGTCTCGGCCGGACCATCACCGCCGCCGACATCCCGCTCGACGACGAGGCCACCTACCGTCTCCTCCAGCAGGGCAAGGGCCTGGGCGTCTTCCAGCTTGAATCGAGCGGCATGCGCGACCTCCTCCTCAATTTCAAACCGACCCGCTTCTCCGACCTCGTCGCCCTCATCTCGCTCTATCGCCCCGGCCCGATGGACAACATCCCCGAATTCATCGCCCGCAAGGAGGGCCGCCGCGAGATCACCTACGATCACCCCGACATGGAGCCGATCCTCAAGGAAACCTATGGCCTGTTCGTCTACCAGGAGCAGGTCATGCAGGTCGCGCAGGTCCTTGCCGGCTACTCGCTCGGCGGCGCCGACCTCCTCCGCCGCGCCATGGGCAAGAAAAAAAAGGAGGAGATGGCCAAGCAGCGCCGGACCTTCATCGACGGCGCCCGCAGCCGCGGCATCGACGAGCCGACCGCCGAGCGGATCTTCTCCACCATGGAGAAATTCGCCGAATACGGCTTCAACAAGAGCCACGCCGCCGCCTACGCCGTCATCACCGTCCAGACCGCCTGGCTCAAGGCGCACTACCCCGTCGACTTCTACGCCGCGCTGATGACCAATGAAGTCGGCGGCGACGACGCCAAGCTCGGCATGTACTTCGAGGAGGCACGCGACGAAGGCATCCGCATCCTCCCCCCCGACATCAACAGCTCCGGCGTGCACTTCACCCCCGACGGCGGCAACATCCGCTTCGGCCTGGCCGCGATCAAGGGCGTCGGCGAATCCGCCGTCCGCGCCATGATCGAGGAGCGCTCTGCCAACGGACCCTTCACTTCGCTCCAGGATTTCATCACCCGCGTCGATAAGCGCCTGATCAACTCGCGCGTCGTCGAGGCCCTCATCAGTTGCGGCGCCTTCGATGCCTTCGGCCACAACCGCCCCAGCCTGCTCGCCGTCCTGCCCCGGCTGATGGAAGTCGCCGGTACCGCCCGCCGCGATGCCGATGATCCGCAAACCTCGATCTTCGACATGATGACCGAGGAACACACCGCCGGCCTGCGCGCCGAATTGCCGATCCCGCGCCTGCCCGACTGGGGCGACAAGGAACGGCTCGAAACCGAGAAGGAACTCGTCGGCTTCTACTTGACCGGCCATCCGCTCGAGCGCTTCGCCCCCGATTTCGCCGCCTTCTCCACCGCCTCCGCCCGCGAGATCCTCGCGATGAAACCCGGCGACGACGTCGAGTGGGTCGGCCTGATCAAGCGCATCGTGACCCGCATGGACAAGAACGGCCGCCAGATGGCCTTCGTCGAATGCGAGGACATGACCGGCCCGATGGAATGCACCTTCTTCGCCGACGCGTTCGACGCCTGCCGCGAGGCAATCCGCGAGGGCGAGGTCATCTGGGTCCGCGGCAAGGTCGATTCCTGGCGCGACAACATCAAGATCCGCGTCCACGCCGGCAAGCCCATCGATCAGCTCCGCGCCGAGCGCATCCGCACGCTCGAGGTCCAGCTCACCTGGCAGCAGGTGACCGAAGCCAACCTGACCCGCCTGAGCGAAATCGCCGCCCGGCACCGCGGACGGCGCAAGCTGTGGTTCGTCATCGGCGACAACGGCGACGAGGTCCGCGTCGAGGCCGGACCCGGTTTCGGCATCGCCCCCTGCACCGCCCTGATCCACGACCTGCAGGATACCCACCTCCTCCAGGGCCTCCGCTACATCGCCAACGGCAACGGCTCCTCCTGAGTTCGGCTCCCGGCTCGCGTCCCTCGTCCTCGGCTCTCGAAATCCCCGCCGTTTTGTTCCTTCACTGTGAACCACAGCCGCCACCGCCGGGCACCGCCGGCATCCTTCCCGGCACGCGGTTGCTCCCGGTTCTCCACCTCCAATCCTTTCATTCCCCAACTCGTTCCACTCAAGGATTCCAAATCCAATGCAGGCGGCTTCGACTCGGTTGCCGGCTAAGTCCGCGCTGCGGACGACCGGAGTCAAGCGCAGGGGGACGGCCGCAGGCCGGAACCCTGCGTTGCCACCCCCGCAAAACCAAACCCCTGCAAGGGATGGCCGGCGAGGCGCCCCCGCTTCTGACCATCGCGCGGCTCACCCCTCCCTTTCGTCCTGATACGGTATCGCTATCGCTATCGCCATCGCTTGCGCCATCGGACACAATCGGACACAACCGTATCGTCCTCCCCGCGCAAGGGGCCCACCGGCCATTCAGGCGTTGTGAAACAAAACCCCCCTGTATTAGTCTTGTGGAAGGGAAACGCCCGGCGCGACGCGCGCGGTCCCCGCGGCGCCGGCCTCCCACAAGATTTCCGAGGGAATTGCGCCTTACGATGAAGAAAGTCCGTGCGTGCTGGCTGATGGCCGGCTTTCTGTTCCTGATCCCCGTCTTCGCCGGCGCCCAGCAGGGGGCCCTGGTGAAGGCCGACACCCTGACCCTGCGCGGTTCCGCCTCCACGTCGGCGCGCAGCATCGCCAAGCTCAACAAATACCAGCCGGTCAAGGTCCTCGAGCGCAAGAACGAATGGGCCCGCGTCCGCGCCGACGGCAACGAGGGATGGGTCCTCGCCGAATATCTGACCCGGACCGGCTTCGTCTGGATCGATCACGACAAGCTCAACGTCCGCCGCGGGCCGGGCACCGAATACGCCGTGATCATGAACTACGGCCGCCATTTCCCGGTCTGGGTCGTCGACCTGGCCCGCAACGGCTGGATCCTCGTCCAGGACTACGAAGGCGACAAGGGCTGGGTCCACCCCAATCTGGTCGAGCTGGAGCCGCCCTACGTCATCACCAAGCTGGGCAAGTGCAACGTCCGCACCGGCGTCGGCACGGAGGCCGCCATCGCCTTCACCGCCGAACGCGGCGTGATTTTCCAGGTCCTCGAGGAAAAGGATGGCTGGCTCCACGTGCGCCACGCCGATGGCGACGAGGGCTGGATGTCCGCCAAGATCGTCTTCGGCTGGCTGGACGCCGACGCCCAATCCACCCAGTCCGGGTCCGGTTGAGCCCGTTCGCCGTCCAATCGGCACAAAGTTTGTTCACACACAGCGTGTCTCGCGAGCCGCTGGCACGGCGCGCGCCCCGGTGGCCGCGCATCAACTTGGCGCAACTTGACTTGTCTCTCCACGGGCTCGCCCGCGCGTTGTAAACACCGCGCCGCCCGCAGGCGGCTGGAAAGGGTTACCGACCATGCCTGAGAAGAAGGCCACTCAGCAGCAGATCGTTGCCGAGCTCAAGAAGTCCTATTTCATGGAGATTGAAACGGTCATTAATTACCTGGCCAATTCAATCCACCTCGACGGCATCCGCGCCGAGGAGATCCGCAAGGCCCTCGCCGCCGACGTCCAGGAGGAACTGACCCACGCCCAGACCCTCGCCAGGCGCATCAAGGTCCTCGGCTCGGGCATCCCCGGCTCCCTCGACCTGACGATGGAGCAGAAATCCCTCCAGCCCCCCAGGGATCTGACCGACGTCGTCTCGGTCATCAAGGGCGTCATGGAGGCCGAACAGGGCGCCATCGAGCAGTACACGAAGCTCATCGAAATGTGCGACGGCATCGACTGGGTCACCCAGGACATCTGCATCCAGTTGATGGGCGACGAGCAGGAACACCTCCGCCTGTTCAAGGGCTATCTGACCGAGTACTCTAAGAAGGAAGTCAAAGCCTGATCGCCGAAGCGTCTCCCGGGTCCGCGGCATGCACCTTGTCTATCACCCGCGTTACCTGGACCATCTGCAGGGAGGCGCCGGCCATCCCGAACGGCCCGAGCGGCTGGCGGCCATCGAGGCTCGCCTGCGCGCGGCCGGCTTCTGGCGCGACCTGTTGGAACCGGGGCCGGTGGACGACGCCGACGTGCTGCGCGTTCACCGGCCCGCCTATCTGCGCCGCCTGGCCGCCTTCGGCGAGGGCGACTGGGATGCCGATACCTACGTCCGCCCGGAGACCCCCGCGATCGCCCGGCTCGCCGCCGGCGGCGCCCTCCTCGCCGTCGACACCGCCTGGCGCGACGCCGTCCCCGCCCTCGCCCTGCTGCGCCCCCCCGGCCACCATGCCACGCCCGATACCGCGATGGGCTTCTGCTACCTGAACAATGCGGCCATCGCCGCGGCCTGCCTGTTCGCCCGCGAGCGCCGGCCCCTCGCGATCGTCGATCTCGATGTCCATCACGGCAACGGCACCCAGGACATCTTCATTACCAGCCGCGACATCCTGTTCATCTCAACCCATCAATACCCGCATTACCCCGGCACCGGCCCGGCCACCGAAACCGGCGCGGGCGACGGCGCCGGCCATACCGTCAATCTGGCCTTGCCCGCCGGCAGCGGCGACGGAACCTTCCACCTGGCGTTCGATCGCGTCATCGAACCCATCCTGCGCCAGTTCCGCCCCGCGATGCTCCTCGTCTCGCTCGGGACCGACGCTCACGCGCGCGACCCCCTGGGCGACCTGACCCTCTCCAGCGCGGGCTACCTCCACCTCGGCCGCCGGCTCAATGCCCTGGCCGCGGAGCTCTGCGGCGGCCGCATCGCCTACCTGCTTGAGGGGGGTTACGACCTGGAGGCGCTGGCCGACGTAATCACGGGCCTGGTCGCCCTCGCCCGCGGCGAACCCTTTCAGCCGGATTTCTCAATCCCCACGGATCCGCACTGCGTCGGCCGGCGCGCGATCGAGGCCACCGTGCAATATCAGGCCCCCTTCTGGCAACTCGACCCGGCGCCCCAGCCGCCGGAATAATTCTTCGTCGCGCCCCGCTCAGCCGCCCGGCGCCTCCTCCGCGCCGCGCCCCCCCTGCCGCCGGCACAGCGTCCAGGCCGCCGTCACCATCACCAGGCAGCCCAGCGGCACGAACCACGGCCACCCCAGTCGGATGAACGCCGCCGCCTCGCCCCCCCCGCCCGCGCCATACGGCCAGGCGAACCGCAGGCCGTCCGTCTGCACGCGGTTCAGCAGCAGAATCCCCGCGATGAACGGCAGCAGCTTCAGCGTGAACGCGGCGCGCCGCTCGGGCAGCAACCCCAACGCCGCCGCGATCAGCGCCGCGCCGGCCGCCAGCAGCGCCGTGAACGCCCAACCGGCATGCTGCGTGATCGCGAAGATCGTCATCACGCTCAGTGCCGCGGCCCACTCCAGTCCGCGCCCCTCGACCCGCCACGACGGCACCAGCGCCAGCAGGAAGAACCCCAGAATCCCCCCGCTGGTGTAACCCACCACCGCCAGCGCCAGTTCGATCAGCAGCCCCGAGCCGAACGTCCCGCTCGCTTCCGCGCTGCTCAGCTCGCGCACGATCAGCATCTGGAACACCGTCGCCATCCCGCACAGCACGATCGCCCACAGGATGACATAGAGCCGGCTCAGGGCGATCTCCCGTACGTCGCCCTGCTGCTCGCCTCGCCGGCCCCGCGTCCACGCCAGCGTCTGCTGCGCCAGCGCCGCCAGAATCGAGTCGAGCGAACTGATCGCCGCCGCGAAGATCCCCGCCACCATGATGCCCCCCAGATACCACGGCATCCGAAACTTGATGAACACCGGCACCAGCCGGTTCGTGTTCTCCGCGATCTGCGCCGCCTCCCACGCGTTGGGCGTGTCGGGCAGCCCGCTGCGCTGGTAATACGCCCACAGCCCCACCCCCGTCAGCAGGCAGATCACCATCATGATCTGGCCCGCGCTCGACCAGATGATCGCCTTGCGCGCCTCGCGCGGGTCGCGGCAGCAGAACAACCGCTGCACCAGCATCTGATCGGTCCCATAGGCCGCCAGCCCGCCGATCGTCGAGGCGATCAGCCCCGCCCACACCGTATAGCTCTGCGTCAGGTCAAATTCGAAATTCAGCCAGTGGAATTTGCCTTCCTCCCAGGCCAGGTTGAACACGAGGCCCGGGCTGACCACGCCGGTCGGCGGAAACTCCCACAGCACGATCAGCATCATCAACAGCGACGAAAACAGAAACACCACGAACTGGATCACGTCGGTCCAGATCACCGTCGTGATCCCCCCCATCCACGTCCACAGCACGGCCACCAGCCCGACGATCCAGATCGACCAGAAGATCGAGATCCCCGTCACGACCTGCAACACCACCGCCGTCAGCAGCACGCGCGTCCCCTGGCCCAGCACCCCCCCGAGCATGAACAGCAGGCTCGTCGTGCGGCCGGCGCGCTCCCCCAGCCGGTTGCCGATGTATTCGTAGGGCGAGTAGATCTCCTCGGCATAGTAATGCGGCACGAACCAGTAGCCGACGACGATCCGGGCAAGGATTGTCCCCACCCCGAGCACCGCATACGACATGTCGCCGGTCGCCGACCACAGGAACGCCGGCGCCACGACCAGCGTCATCGCGCTCAGCTCCGTCGCGATGATCGACCCGCAGACCGCATACCACGGCAGCCGCCGACCCCCCAGAAAAAAGTCGCGGATCGTCGCCTGCCGCCCGCTCAGCCGGTGACCCAGCCAGGTCGTGAAAATCATGTAGGCCGCGATGATCAGCCAGGCGGGCCAGGTGAACTGCACCTGGTCGCGGACGGATTCAAGAAGGGGATCCATGCGTGCTCCGGGGTTGGGGGTTCACCACGCAATAACACGTTCGGCCGCGAAAGAAAACCTTCGTCCCCGCATCCAAACCGGCGCAAATGAAAACCCCCGCCTCGCGCTGAGACGGGGGATCGGATTGCGTGACGCCGTCGCGCCCGGCGGGCGTTATTCGTAGACCGCCCACGCCTCCGCCGCATTCGCGTTGATATTGACCACGAAATCGGCGAACGACACGCTCTTGCCCTGCGCCGCGAACGATTGACCCTCCGGGCTCCCCGCCGCCGCCATGTCGAAGCTCAGCGTCTGCGTCGTGTTGAACGGCGCCAGCGGATCCACGTCGATGTTGAACTCCGCCACCGGCAGATTGAGATTCATTGTCGCCGTCGGGTTGGCATAAATCACAAACCGGAAATCGCCCGGCGCCACCTCGTTGCCCAGCGCCGTGAACCCCGCCGCGCCCACCTGCAACCCAATCGCCGGGTTATGGAAGATCGCCGGATCATACGTCAGCCGCCCATTGATCCCCGCCACGGCTTCCGCCTCGGTCGCATCCACGTCCAGGCTGATCAGCAGCGGCGCCCCGCGCTGCGCGCTAATCATCCGCGGCTTGCTCGTGATATCGGCCCACGCCGCGCCGGCCAGCACCAGCGTCAACAGACCACAGCCGACCGTTGATAGTGCGCGCCGTTTCATAAGCTCCTGCCTTCCCCCTGCTCCGGCTCTGGACGATGCATTCGCATCGTCCCGCGGCGAATGAAATCCGTATGAAACAGCCCCCGCCGCTCCTTCAGCAAGGTAACCCGATGTGTCAGATTGCGTCAACGGAAATGCGGTCTCTTAAGGAACAACCATCGATCCTACGTCCCTCATGTCCCTTCCGTCCCTTCCCCTCCCACCAGCCCCCCCCAAAAGAAAAGCCCGCGGGAGCCAATGGCGGCCAACCCGCGGGCGCAATCTTCGGTGGACTGAGGGGTCTAACGGCTGCCTTGCCCGTTGATCCCAAGCCGCTTTCTCAAGCAGGCAAGCCAGTTACGTTTCAGCCACCTCGCTGGTACATGGAACTATCATGACTGGACCACCTCCTTTCTCAGCTTCGGCCATCATGGGACGGACCCCGCCGCCGCGCAACAAAAAACACACCCCAATCAGGTTTTTCACCTCTCGCCCCTCGTCCTCGCCCCCTTCC
>MVZB01000119.1 GCA_002068205.1 candidate division BRC1 bacterium ADurb.BinA292 | reverse complement strand
TCGACACGATCCATTCTGCCGTCCCTACGGGACTCTTTGGATTTTGTTTCCACGGTTTCCCGCCACTGAAGTAGCGGGCTGAAGTCTGCCGTCCCTGACAGGACTGGCTCGCTGAACGGTCCGGCAAGCTCTCGGCTGCTCGAAGCGGTCGTTAAAGATTCTGCTCTTCAACCCGCGTTTTGGACCCGTTGGTTGAGGATCGGCTCCAACGGACCCAAAGCCGAATTGATTCGACCCTCTCGTAAACTGCCGGTTCGTGCGCAAGCGTCATCCTTTCCGCAATCGGTCGCGTTCCGGCGGATTCCACCGCACCCCTCCCCCCGACTCCCGTCTCAGGGTTTTCCTGAGGTCACTCAGGGAATCACCGCGCAGGGGCAGGTATTCGAGACCGTGAAATCCGGGATGATGCTCATCGGTTCGCGACGCGCCCGCGCCGAAACATGAACTGGCGGCTGGAAAGGGACTTCCTGGCGGCCACGGCAAACGGACGAGCCAACGGTCGTGAAGCGGGATAGGGAATGATTCCCCAGGCACGGAAGCTCGACGCTCCAGGGATGGAGCCCCCGCTTCAGCGACCCGACCATTGGAATGACCACCATGGGCCAACAGATACCACAGGCACTGCAGGAACTGATTGAATCATCGGTCTCGCTGCTGCCCGAAACCACACTGGAAATCCTCCGGCTGGCGCCGGATTACTCGACCACGAATCTGACGCTGCAACGCATGCTGGAGCATGATCGCCAGCACGATCTGGCCGACCGGGTCCTGGCGTTGGCGAATTCGGTCGAGTTTCATGGGCTTTCGACGATCCGGTCGATCCCCGACGCCATCGCGCGAATCGGCCGACTGCGATTGTTCAACCTCGTCCTGACGAGCGTCCTGGGCGGGGTCTACCGGCGAACCGATGAGTATGCGCGGCTGCTGTGGCGCCATGCGCTCGCCTGTGGATACGTCTGCGCCGGCCTTGCCGAACGGTTCAAAGTGGCCGAGTCCGAACTCGCGTTTGCGGCCGGCGTCCTGCACGACATCGGCAAATTCATCATCTACCGGCGCTTGCCTCATCTGTATCGCCAATTCTGGATCGGCAAATCGCATGCGTTTCGGCTGATTGAGCTGGAAGCGCGGACTTTCCCTGATTTCGCGCACGCGCGAGTGGGAGCCGCCGCATTGCGACGGATGGGCCTGCTGGGCGTTCTGGTCGAGGCGGCGGCGTTGCACCACGCTTTTGAAAGCGGGCCGGCCAAGGCCAGCAATCCGGGCCTGGTCAGTGTCGTCTCGCTGGGCAACGTCCTGGTGAACAACGTCGGATTGGAACGCAAGGTTTGCGAGTGGAAAGCGATCGAGGAGCTCTACTGCGCGCGCCACATCGGCGCACAGGGCCGGACGCTGGACGAGGCGATCGCCGCGCTACCGGGACTGGTCCAGGGACTGACGACGAGCAATGCCGTCGTTGCGCTCGCGCCGACGCGCGACCGCTCGCCGCGCGGCCGAGCCACATCGGATCAGCATCGCCGGCTGTTCGGTTTACAGCGCAGCTCAGCTTTCAACTGAGGGTTGTCGTGTCCCAAGTCAGGAACCCCGCATCCGGCCAGGATGCCATAAAAATGCAGAGTCCCCATTTAACGGGTCATGACGGAAGCAGCATCGGCCGTCGAAGGAGCGCAGGCATGCAGGTCTTGGAACACGGATTGACAACCGAGGAGCGCCGCGAAGAGGGGCGCCTCGCCGTCGAGCTGGAGGTGGAAATGCAGATTCTCATTCCCGACGACACGTTCACCCCCGCTCGATTCCGGGCGACGGTGCAAAATATCTCCAATCGCGGCGTCATGGTGGAGATCGACTATCTCGGCTACGGCGACTACCAACGAATGCTGCGGCTGACCCCCTACATCCGCCTCTGCGTGAAGACCGACCAGGACGGCGAAACCCGGCGGATCACGGGTCGGCTGGTCTGGCTCGATTACCATGGCGAAGGCCGCCAGGGGGGGCCGTGCCACCTGGGCATTTCGTTCGACCGCGCGAAACCCAGGCAGTTCCTGCTCGCGGCCGCCGACGGGGCGTTCGGATCGGAGGCTCCTCATGGGTAAGACATGCAACCCGCCGGTCAATGAAGTCGCGAGCAACGACGAATGGATGGATTACGCCTTCATCCCGGAGCGCAATGGCGTGACGGAGAGCAACTATCTGGCGAATCTGGATGGGGAGATCGCCGCGGCCAACGCCGAGCTGGAACAACTTGAGGCCCCGTTCCGCATCGGTGCGTCGTCTGATCAGCCGGGAGTCGGGGCAAGCCTCGTGGACGCGGAATCGGGCGATGTGATCCGAGTGCTGGGCTATCGCGCCTCGCACCGTCTGGCGCATCGACTGAAACAGATCGGCGACCTGCTGCGCGCGGATGCCGCCGACCGCGATTAGGATAAAAGGATCGATCCGGGCCGGAGTTACAACGACGTCAGACCATGACGGATAGCGTACTTGGTCAGGTCGGCGACCGAGCGCATCTTCAGTTTGCGCATGATCTGCTGGCGATGCGTCTCGATCGTCTTGACGCTGATGTGCAGCGCCGCTGCGATTTCCTTCGTGCTTTTGCCTTCGGCCATCAGTTGGAGCACCTCGCGCTCGCGTTCGCTCAACGGCGAATCGGCGGCGATCGCCGGCGCGCCGAGGCGCGTGCGATAATCCTCCACCAGAACGCCGGCGATCTGCGGGCTCAGAAAGGTCTGCCCGCGCGATATCGCTTCAATCGCCCGAATCAGCTCGTCGTAGGCGCAATTCTTGAGCAAATAACCGGACGCCCCCGCCTTCAGACTTTCGGAGACAAACTGCCGATCGGCATGCATCGACAGGACGATGACGCGCAGATTCTCGTTTTCCTTCAGAATCCGCCGCGTCGCCTCGATCCCGTTCATATCGGGCATCGTCAGATCCATCAGCACGATCGTCGGCGACAGTTCGGCGGCCAGGCGCACCGCCTCGCGGCCGTTGGCGGCTTCTCCCACCACCTCCAGTCCGCGGTTTTTCTCCAGCAGTGTGCGCAGCCCCTGGCGCATGATTTCATGGTCGTCGGCGATGAGGATCCGGGCTTTCACGGCGCGGGCTCCTCGGCCGTCGCGAGCGGCATGTTCAGCACGACGCAACCACCTCCCTTGGGCGATGTAGATATCTCGACGCTACCGCCGATCAGCGAAAGGGTCTCCCTGATGTTGAACAGGCCATAGCCGCCCGGGACGCGCGATCCGGGATCAAACGCGTCCTGGGTGAAACCCTTGCCGTCGTCGGCCACGCTCAGCGTCAGCGCGCCGGGCTGGGCGAGGATCGTGACCGCCACCTCGGTCGCCTCGGCATGCTTGATGCAGTTGACGATCAGTTCCCGGGTATAGATGTAGAGCGATCCGAGCAGGTCGTGCGGCAAGTCCGGAATCGGGTTGGGCACGTGCAGCGCGACGCCGATCCCGTGGCGCTTTTCAAACTGCTCGAGCAAGGCGCTGATAGCCGGTTCGAGCCCCAGTTCATAGAGGATCGGGGGGCTGATCTCGAACGTGAGGCTGCGCGTGGCGGCGAGGGCCTCGTTGAGCAGATCGAGCGCCGCGGCCAGATCCTCCCGGCAGGCGGGTGGGACCGTCTTGACCAGATGCGAGAGCTTGATTGACGTCAACGCCAGCGTTTGTCCAATCGAGTCGTGCAGCAGGGAAGCGAGCCGCCGGCGTTCGCGTTCCTCGCGAACCATCCGGTCCGACCCGAGCAGTTGAAGCTGGCGCTGGTAATCGCGGCGCAGGTTTTCGGCACGCTTCTCCAGCGTGATGTTCCGGCCGATGAACAGCGTTCCCCAGGGCTGTTCATCGCGATCGAGCAGGGCGACGGGCGTCATCAGGAATTCCAGCCCCCAATCGGGCCGCTGGAACTCGAACGGCTCGGCCGGACCGGAAACCGAGGAGGATCGGAAGATGCATTCCTCCGGCGGATGCGCGCCGTTGCACAGCAGCTCATGGGCGTCCTGGCCGCGGATCTGCTCGGAGGATACCTCCAGTTGGCGGCAGATCGCGCGATTGGCCTGAAGGATCCGGCTCGACGGATCGAGGACAATGACGATATCGGGCCAGGCATTGAAGATGGACTCCCAATGCTCGACCAGCCGGGCCAGAATGCGCGAGCGCCGGACCGCGCGGCGATGTTCGATGACGCGTTGCGTGACCCCCCGGATCATCGAGGGGCGCATCGGTTTGAGCAGGAAATCGAAGGAGCCGAGCCGGGCGGTCTGCATCACGTCCTGCAGGTCGGCGCCGCCGGTGATCACGATCGGCACGACGTCGTAGCCGTGGTGCGCGATTTCCTTGAGCAGGCCGATGCCGTCGACCTCGGGCATTTCCAGATCGACGAAGATCATGTCCCAGTTGGAGCGGGCGAGTTCCTCCAGCGCCTCACGGCCGTTGCGCACATGGAGGCATTCGTGCCCTTCGGCGGTGAGCAGGCGGGCGAGCAGCATGCCCACCAGCTCATCGTCATCCGCGATCAGGACGCGGGTGGGGAGGGCGTCGCCGGGGTCGGCGAGCTGCCAGGTCCAATCAGGCATCTGGGTGACATCGACCATTCTCAGGAAGCGGCGCCGCCCCGCGGCGGAGACTCCGAAAACCTGCTTGGAATCTTAAGCATCCTTCGAAGGAAGAAGGTAACCTATCGATATCTCCGATACAACGAGGAATTTGTAAAGCTCGGGGGCCCTTCAGCGCGCCGGGAGGCGTCCCGGTTCTTCCTCTGCCTGCGTCTCACTCGAAAAGCTGTTCCCTATTCTCGGGATCGCTTGAAGTCGGTTCCGCCGTCCGTACGGGACTCTGTCGCGATGGGTACCCGGTTCCCGCCACTGAAGTCGCGGGCTGAAGTCTGCTGAAAGATCCGGTAAGGACGGGGCCGTTTGAATCGGACGTTCACCCCCATTTTCATCGCGCGTTGTGAACCGCAGATTCAGGAGTAACTCGGACCCAAAATCGCCCCTCCGGATCAAGCCGTCTGGCGGAAGGCGTCGGGGTCCAGGCCAATCGCGCGCATCTTGCGATACAGGTAGGGCCGGCCGACTCGGCTGTAACGCGCGGCCAGGGCCATATTGCCGCTGGCTTTCTCCAACAGCCGGGTGAAGTAATTCGTCTCGAACTCCCGCTTCGCTTTCTTGAACGAGACCTCGTCGTCCGGCTGCGCCGGCGCAGCTATCTTCGTGGGGATAGGCTCCACGACGGCCGACGCGGGAGAGGGGAGTTGCAGCCCCAGAGCCTCCGGTCCGATTTCCGGCGTGCTCGTCCGGGCAACCGCCGCCTGGAGGACTTCCCGTAATTCCGCGATGTTGCCGGGCCAGTCGTGCTGATACAGCGCGAGGAGCGCGTCGCCCGCCAGCGAGCACTCAACCGATTGCGAATCGCGGATCTCGCGCAGGAAGGCGTTCGCCAGCAGCGGAATGTCCTCGCGCCGCTCGCGCAACGCGGGAATCCGGATGTGCAGCAGGCTGATCCGATTATAGAGCGCGCGCAGAAACAACCCCTGATTGACTTGGGGGGCCAGATCGACGCTTGTCGTGACGATCAGCCGGGGAATCGCCCGCGCCGTGGCGGCCGTCTCGCCCTGGTAGAAGGGATGCATGAGAAACCGGAGCAGCCGCTCCTGGGCGACGCGGCCCAGGCACTCAATGTTTTGCAGCACGACCGTTCCGCCGGCGGCGCAGGCGAAGATCGACTCGGTCGGGTGGGGCGCCCCTTCCTCGGGAAGCTCGCCCACGTTCCCAAACAGGAAGGCGCCCGTCTGGTCGTCACGATCCCGGCAGTCCGCCATCAGCAGGCCCATGCCCGGACGGTTGCTCTGGGCGTGGATCGCCTCGGCGGTTTCGATCAATTCCGTGCCGGACTCCCCCGAGATGAGGACGGGCATGTCGAGTCCCGCGACCTTGCGGATGCGCCGATAAATCTGGCGCATCGGCTTGGAGCTGCCCAAAAGCTTGCCGCAGGTGCTCTGGCCCTCCAGCAGATGGCGCAGGCGGCGATTGTGCTGCTCCAACTGGCGCAGCCGGATTTCATTCTGGATCAGGCGGGGCAGGCCCCCCTTCAAGTGCTCGGCCAGGAAGATGTCGTGGATGCCCAGTTCGTGGAACTGGGCGACCAGCCGCGGCTCAAATGCCGTGGTGATGACCAGGATGCGTGGTTGTCCCCCGGCGCAGGCCAGCGCGCGCAGATCCTCGAACGCAGCGGCATCCAGCCGGTCGACCGCCAGCGCGATCAGGTCGTGGTGATCCGCCGCAACCGCCTGCCTGGCGTCAACCAGATCCGATGCGTCGCGCACGCGGACTTCGTCGCGGAACAGATCGAGGATCGAACGGAGCGGGTGACCGGTGGTCACGCCAATGGTCAGGATAGCCAGGGCGCCGTTCTGGGGGATTCGATGGCTCATGCGTTATCTCCACGAATGAACTTAGCAGTTGCTTCAAGCCTGCCACTGAGATCATCGGAGCCCTGCGCGGCGCCATGGATTGGAGGATGTACCCCTTTTGAGACACGGAACTCCCCATGGAGCTCCGGTTTTGACTGACCGGCCCTCAGGGATTCCCTGATAAAGACATGGGTAGAAGGAAGAGAGAGGCAACAACCATAGGGGAAGAGAGGCGAATCGGGCCATCCAGCCGGGGTGCCCCGGAATTACCGGCCTTCGGTCGTGTGGGGCGAATTAGCGGCGGGGAACTCGGTTGCGGTTTGCGCGCCGGCGTCTTGCTGTTGCATGCGGCGGACGAAGTCGCGCAGGTTGCCGCCCGTTTCGCCAAGGAGCACGGCGCCGTCGCCGGACCGTTCGACATGCATCAGCCCCGTCGTCCGCTTGTCGTATTCGCTCGGGTGGACGGCCTGGTCCCGCGCCGGGCGGGCCATTGTGGGCGGCTTGTCCGCTTTCTCCAGCGCCTGCTGGATCGCCTGGGCGAGCTCCGGCAGACTGCACGGCTTGACGAAGAAGCGCGCGACCTCGCCCTGGTTGATCGCCTCGACTGCCAGGTCGAGCGTCGCGTTGCCCGTCAGAATAAACCGGATGATCGACGGATAACGCGCCTTGACCACGCGCATCAGATGCAGGCCCGACATGATCGGCATTGCCTGGTCCGAGACGATCAGACTCACCGGTTGACGATCGAGGATTTCCAGCGCTTCATGACCCGATGACGCATAGAGCGTCCTGCAGGCCAGCTCGCGAAACTGGCGCCGGAATGCCTGCAGCAGATTCGCGTCGTCATCGACGAAGAGCACGGCATGGTCCCTCAGACTCATCGATCGCTCTCCCACTTGCTTCAATACCGTTACGATCCCGTCGCTTCGCAGCGGGGCTCCGCCTGGCAGACGCCGTTGCCCCCGCGCGCCTTCACCCGGTAAAGCGCCTCGTCGGCCCGCGCCACGAGCGGCTCGATCGTCTCGCAGTGGCCCGGCTCGGCGCAGGCAACGCCGATGCTGGTCGTCAACCGCAGCGCCTTGCCATTGAATGCGATCCGTAGCTCGTCGACATCCTTGCGGATCCGCTGTGCGACCCGGCCCGCCTGCGCCGCCGCGGCATGCGGGCAGATCACCAGCAGCTCGTCGCCCCCCCAACGGGCGACCGTATCGTAGCGCCGGCAGTTGGCCCGCACGCGCAGGGCGACCTGGCGCAGCACCTTGTCGCCCGCCCCGTGACCTTCGCCGTCGTTGATCGCCTTGAACTTGTCCAGGTCGATCAGCAGCACGCTGAGCGCCTGCATGCCGCGCCAGACCCGATCGAGTTCTCGTTCCAGCAACTCGTTGGCGTGGCGGCGCGTCGCCAGCCCCGTCAGCGGATCGGTGGCGGCCTGGACGCGCAGCAGGCGGTTGGCTTCGTGCAGTTCGCGCTGCAGGTGCAGAATCCGCAGGCCGACCTGGATGCGGGCGAGCAGTTCGCGCAACTCGAACGGTTTGCGGATGTAGTCGTCGGCGCCGGCCTCCAGAGCCTCGACGACGCGCTCGGTCTCGGACTTGCCGGTCAACAGAATCACATAGCGCCCGGATTGGGTGGACTCGCGTTGACGGTGCGCCCGTTGGCAGACCTCCAGCCCGTCGATGCCCGCCATATGCCAGTCGGTCACGATCAGGGCGTGCTCCTGATCCTCGATGGCCGAGATCGCGGCGGCGGGATCATCAAAGAACTCTGCCGGCCAGGAAACCGCGGCGCGGCGGAGCATGCGTCGCACCGAATCGAGCAGCCGGACGTCATCGTCGATGAAGAACACCGGGATCGGCGGTTGATCCGTCATGCGCTGGCTCCCATCCAGGATTGAGATTGATCATGCACGGCGTCGCGCGCCGAACTACGCCACCCGCGCCGCGCGCGCTGGCTCGCGCCGCCGCATCTCCTGCGCCAGCGTCTGCCAGGCCGGCAGCAGCGCGGTCCAGCCCAGTTCGGCGAGGTACGGCTCGTCCGGGGCGTGAGGAAACCGGCCGGTCTGGCTGAGCAGCGCATCGGCGACATGCATAAAGGCCAGTGGCGACGCCTCGGCGCGGCCGCCCCGGCGCGGCTGATGGTGATGCTCGACCGCCTCGGTTACGGGATCGCCAAAGCCCCACACACGCAACAGGGCGGCGCCCAGTGCGGCGTGCGAAACCCCCAGTATCTCCTGTTCGACCGTATCGAGTGCCACGTGTTCGGTCCGCGCCCGCCGCAGGCAGTCGGCGAACAGCGGCGCCTGCTCGGCCGCCAGCAGCAGGCGACCGACGTCGTGCAGCATGCCGCTCAAATAACACAGATCGATCAGATGCTGATCGCAACCCATCTGCGCCGCCAGCCGGCTGGCGAGCGCGGCGACCTGCTGGCTGTGCCGACGGAAACCGGCGGCATCGAACTCCGGCGAGGCATCGAGGTAGTCGCGCGAAAAGACCTGCGTCCCGAGCACCAGCGTCCGGATCACGTCGTGCCCGAGCAGCGCGACCGCGTGCGCCGCCGTTCCGACGCGATGCGCAATCCCGAAGAATGACGAATTGACCAGTTGCATGATCTTGGCCGTCATCCCCACCTCGCGTGAGACGATCTGGGCGATGCGCTGCAGCGAGACGTCCGGCGCAATGATCGCCTGCACCAGCTCCTGGTGGTCCGCCGGCGTGACCGGCAGCGTATCGAGCCGGGTCACCGTCTGGCGCAGCGCCGGGCTAAGCGCGTGGCGTTTCAACGCCAGCGCCCGTTCGATCGTGACCTTCAGCCGGTCGGGGTCGCACGGTTTGACCAGAAACTGATGCGTGGCGCCCAGGCTATGCAGAATCAGATTGCTGTCGGAATGGCCCGAAAGAATGATGCGGATCACGCCGGGATGCCGCCGGCGCACCTCATGCAGCAGGGTCGCGCCGTCCATCCGCGGCATTCGCATGTCGCTCAGCAGCACGTCGACCGGCCGCTGGGCGAGCAACTCGAGCGCTTCCTGTCCGCTCGGCACGAAATCCATCGTCCACTGCGACTGCATCGAGCGCAGCATGCGCCGCAGGCCGCGCAGAATGTTCGGGTCGTCATCCACGAACAGGACATGGGCGGTTGGCGTCGTCATCGGTTCCTCACGCGGGGAAGGTGGCGGCCCAGGGATAGAACGGCGCCCGCGTCCGC
>MVZB01000118.1 GCA_002068205.1 candidate division BRC1 bacterium ADurb.BinA292 | reverse complement strand
TTTCCCACATCCCCGCCCCAATGGCAACCCGCCCCGGCAATCATCCGTATCGCTATCGGTATTCGACTCCGCTCCCCGCCTGATTCCTCAAGGAACCCGGCTCTCGCCCAAGCGGGTTCCGTATCCCAAAAAAATCTCGGCCGCTCGCTGGCTAACGCGGCGGCCGGGCGGTTTGCCGTATCGTATTAAAGCGGTCATAACGCGGCGAGGCTCCGCGCGACCGGGGCGTCGGCGGAGCCTCGTCATCTTCATCTCAACATCGATTCAACCTCAACGCGCGATGCGGACGTCCCGTTCTCAGCTCCGCGCGGCGCTGCGGCGAAACCGGCGGCCGGCCGCCAGCGAGCCCAGCCCCAGGCCGATCAGGCTCAGCGTGGCCGGCTCGGGGATCACCGGAATGTCCTTGCGGGTCAGATCCATCAGGAAGTCCGACGAATAGTAGTGCGTGGACTCGCTGCCCGTCGTCCCTCCGCCGGCGAGGAAGTGAACATAGTTGACCCAGCCGGCCGCGCCGAAGTTCGCATTCTTCCCGTTGGCGCCGTTGCCGACCTGGAACGGTCCCATGAACTGGAAGAAATTCGCATAGTCGTTGCTGTTGCCGGTATTTTCCAGCTCGCGGCCGTTGCTGATCAGGTTGTAGTAGCGCCACGACGCGTTGGAACCGGTCGTCTGCTGGAATGCGACGTCCAGGTCCCAGGTCGAGGCGAACGCGCCCGGGCCGCCGCTGTTGTCGTATTCGGCGATACTGATCGTCCCGAACAGCCGCGCCGAGCCGTCGTCAAATTCGTTGAACGTCACGTTGTCGAAGGCGAACGTCACCTCATGGTTGACGTTGTTGTCGAAGAAGCCGTCCAGGCGCAGGCCATAGTTGGGCGGCGACAGCGCGCCGGCGACGCCCGTGGCCGTCCAGGAGTTGACCAGCGTGGCGGCGGTCGCGGCGTGCGCGGCCAGAAGGAGCGTCAGGGCGAGAACACAGCCCATCAGGGGGGAGCGGCGCATGAGAAGATGATCCTTTCATCAAGTATTCGTCCGCAGTGCTTGGGCCCCCTTTCTGCAATCCGTGTGCCGACCGCGATGCTTCACGCAGCCCATTTCTCCCCAATCGCTATCTCCTTCATTTTCAGTTGATCACGAAATCTCGAAATCGGCGTTGCGGTTCCCTGACGATCCGCCGGCCCACTCCAGTGACCACCCCGATGCAGCCCAAATGACCCAAGGTCGCATCCCGTTGCACATCAACCCCAACTTTCGATCGCCATCGATATCGCTATCGCCTCTCGTATCCCCCCGTCCCCTCCATCAGGGCAGCCCGCGGCGCACCAGCAGCAGCGAGATCACGCCGAACGGGATGGCCCACGCCAGCGCGATCAGATGCAGGCTGGTCCCCCGCGGCAGCCCCAGGCGCCACAGCCACACGCTCCAGACCAGGAAGGCCCAGAATGCGGCGTTCACCGCCAGCCACCGCACGAGACGAGATCGAGGGAGCATCCTGCGCGCCTCCTGCAACGGTCGTCGCCGAACCGAATCCGCTGATTCGAGTCACGCGGTCCAATCGATGTTGCCAGTGATTCCTCCGCCGCGGCACTACGCCGTGATCATCGTCCCGATGCCGCGGTCGGTGAACAATTCAATCAGCAGCGCGTGCGGCAGCCGCCCGTCCAGGATGTGCGCCGAGGCAACGCCGGCGGCAATCGCATCGCGGCACGCGCGCACCTTGGGGATCATCCCCCCCTTGATCACCCCCTCGCGAATCAGCGGCTCGATCTCCTCGACCGCGACGCGGTTGAGCAGCGTGGCCGGATCCCGCGGGTCGCGGCAGATGCCGCGCACATCGGTCAGCAGAATCAGTTTGCGCGCCTGCAGCGCCATCGCGCACTGCGCGGCGACGGTGTCGGCGTTGATATTGTAGGTCTGGCCGTCGGCCGCCGCGCCGATCGGCGAGATCACCGGAATGTAGTTCGTCCGCTCCAGAATGCGCAGAATCTCGACATTGACCTGCTCGACCTCGCCCACGTAGCCGATGTCGCGCCCCGCCTCCGTCACCAGCTTGCGCGCGACGATCAGCTGCGCGTCCTTGCCCGACAGGCCGACCGCCCGCCCCCCCAGCCGGTTCAGCCGCGTCACGATATCCCCGTTGAGCTTGCCGGCCAGGACCATCTCGGCGATGTCGAGCGCGTCGGCGTCGGTCACCCGCTGGCCGTCGACGAACTGCGCCTGCAGGCCGACACGGTCCATCAGCGCGGTAATCTCCGGCCCGCCGCCATGCACCACGATCGGATTGATGCCGATGTTCTCCATCAGCACCAGGTCCTGCATCACCATTTCCTTCAGCCCGGCGTCGATCATCGCGTGGCCGCCGTATTTGATCACGACGGCCGCGTCGCGGAAGCGCTGAATGTGGGGCAACGCTTCCATCAGGACGCCCGCCTTGTCGATCAGCCGCTGGAGTTCCTGCTCGCTGGCCAGATTCTGCGTCATCGATCCACCCTTCCCTTCGTCATTCCATCCCCCTCTCTGGAAATCCGTCCCTCGTCCGCGTAATCGCCCCCAAAGGCCCGCCCAAAAAAAAAATCGGCTCTCGGCTCTCGTCCCTCGTCCTCGGCTCTCGAAAATCCGGATCGCTTCTGTCCCTTCTGTCCCTTCCCGTCCTGTCAAATGCCGGTTCCGTCTTCCTCGAGCGTCGGCAACTCGCCCTCGCCCTCCGCCTCGGCCTCGTCCTCCCCCAGATCCTCCGGCAGCGGCGCGTCGTGGTCGGCCGTCTCCGCCGATTCGGCGCTCCCCTCGCCGCGCAGCCCGACCTGGAAATCCTTGTGCGGATAGTCGCGCGCCAACCGGTCGAGCACCGCGTTCACATACTGCGGCGATTCGTCGGTGCTGAACAGCCGCGCCAGCTCGATGTATTCATTGATCGTCACCCGCGACGGGATGTCCTCGAACGAGCGGAACTCACACAGGGCCATCCGCAGACAGAGCCGGTCGACGACCGGCATCCGTTCCAGCGACCAGTGCTGCAGGACCGGCCGGATCAGCCGATCCAGCTCGTGGCGGTCGCGCCACGCCAGGCGCGCCAACTGGCGCGCGAACGGTCCCCACCCGCGCCGCTGGCGCGGATCGTAGGCCAGCACACGCCGTTCGACCTCTTCAGGATCTTCGGCGGAATCGGCGAATTCCAGGGCGAACAGCAACTGCAGGGCGCGCTGGCGGGCGAGGCGGCGGATCTTCATGGCAGGTGGTCTTACGAGCTTCCCGGACGGCATTTGACGGGCGAAAAGTCCGGCCGGCTCAGCCGCCTCCCGCTGCGAGGTACACCGGTTTGAATGCCGGGTCCACCTCAGCAAAATACCGGTTTATTCCATTGAAAAGCAAGATCGCGATCTGTTGCTGCACTTCCGGCCGCACCAGTTGCTCCGCCTCGTCCGGATTGTCCAGATAGCCGCACTCGACCAGTATCGAGGGCATCGAGGTCATCAGCACGCGAAACGCCGCCGACTTGACCCCGCGATGGAACTGGCGGAACGGACCCTTCGCCGCAAATTCGCGGTCGACGCTCTCGGCCACCGCCCGGCTTTCGGCCTGCTGCGCCCGAAAGGCGTCGTCGGCCAGGCTCCGCAGGATCTCGCGCAGCACTTCGTGGCTCGAGACCTGGCTGTCCATGTCCCCCTCATACTCGTTCTCCAGCGCGAGCAAATGCCGATTGGTCGCCTTCGAACTGTCGCCCAGGTAATAGACCTCGAAACCGCGGGCGGTCTTGCGCCGCGAGTCGGTGGCGTTCAGGTGGATGCTGACGAACAGATCGCCCTGCACCTCGTTGGCCAGCTCGATCCGCCGGTCAAGCGACACGTAGCGGTCGTCGGTCCGCGTCATGAAACAATCCAGGTTGGGCGCCTGCTTGATCAGATCGGCCAGCCGGCGCGAGATTTCCAGCGTCAGCTCCTTCTCCAGGTAGTGGCGGCCGCCGATCTTGCGCGTCGTGCTGGCGCCGAAGTGATACTTCGCGTCGGTCGGTTTCCCCCCGTGGCCGGCGTCGATCACCACCAGCTTCTTGCGCGAATCGCCCAGCCGAACCTGGTACACCCCCTCCCCCTGCGTCGTGACGTGGAATTGCAGGTCGCGGCGGGCATAAAACACGAACCGCAGCACGTTGCCCTGCGCGTAGTACAGCCGCTTGACGTGGAAGACCGGCCCCTGCGTAATGTCCCAGTCCTCCGGGGCGGTCGGGCCGTCGACGCCATAGAAATCGAGATGAAAATAGCGCTTCTCGACGAGCGCATCGGTCGCTTTCAGCGTCGGGGAGCGATCGAAGGCAATCGTGAAGACCGGCTCGTCGGCCGAATCGTCCCAGCTGAAGTTCAGCAGCCGCGACCCGGCCGCCTGCGCTGCGCCCGGCGAGGCGCAAAGCAACAGGCAGAGCAGCAGGCCGACCGAACGGAGAGGAGGGGCGCTCATCGCTGACAACGGGGGCACGGGATCCAGTCGCACGGCGCGTGAACCGCTCGAGCGCAGTCATCTTACACGACCGCTCCGACCCGCTCCAAGACGAATCCCCACCCCGGCAGAACGTTCATCCGAATCACTATCGGTATCGGTATCGCCGGTGCCGCCAATCGAAAGCAGGCAACCCGCGCCAGCGGGCTGTATGCCATCGGTTTAGTCCGCGGAGCGGACGGCCGGAATAAAGCGCGGGGTGACGGCTGCAGGCCGGAACCCTGTGTCGCCGCCCCCAACGCCCAAACCCCTGCAAGGGGCGGCCGGAGCTCGTCTCGATTTCGGGGATTGACAAGCACGACAGTGGCGGGAAACCGGGGACACCAGATCCAAACAGTCCCGCAGGAACGGCAGAACCACTACCGCTCCCAATTTGTTTCGAAGACCGGAATTCGCATTCCGAGTTTTATTCCTCTACTCCGCCATTTCCTCCCCCTCGGCGCCGGGTTCCGCCGTCGCCGCCGCCGTCGCCCCCCCTTCCGCCACCCGCACCGGATTCCCCTCCTGATCGAGCAACTCAAAGCCCGCCTGGCGCCGCAGATCGGCCTGCCACTCGCGCAGGATGGTCAGCCGCTGCACTTGCAGGTAGTCGCGCTCGAATTCCGCCCGCTCCGCGTCGAACTCCTCGACCGTCGGTTGCTCCAGATCGGCGACCTGCCAGACGGCAAATCCCACGGGCGAATCCTCGCTGTAGCCGTAAGGCGTCATGCCGGTCGAGCCCTCCTCGACGCCGAGCGTCGCCTGGGTCAGGCCGATCAACGGCGCGCCCAGGTTGCGCACCGGTTGCGTCCGCGTCAGCGGGTCGGTGCGGAATGGCGCGACGGGGGCATCGGCCAGCGCCGCATCGAACTCCGCGCCCGCTTCCAGGGCATTGAGCGCCTGCTCGGCGGCGGCGCGCGCCAGCGCGACCGCCCGCTCGCGCCGCAGCGCCGCTTCGACCTTCTCGCGCACTTCGGCCAGCTCCGGATCATACGCCGGCTTCGGATCGACGATCTGCACCACGACCATCCCGTCGGTCGTCTGCATCACGTCGCTCAACTCGCCCGGATCCAGATCGCGCAGCAGGTAGTCGCGGTCGGTCGAGGCGATCTGGCCGATCCCCGGGATCACGGTCACGTTGGTTTCGACCGCCGTCGTGAGTTGATCCTCGCGCCCCACCGCCGCGGCGAAACTCTGGATCGTGTCGTGCTTCCGCGCCTCCGCCTTCCACGCGCTGAACCTCTCCGTGAACTCCTCCTCCACCTGGTCGCCGATGTAATCCTCCCGCACCCGATCCTCCACTTGCTCGAACGGCGGCGTCCCCTGCCGCCGCTCCTCCAGGACGCGAACGACATAGACGCCGCTCGTCTCAACGATCGGCGTCGACACCTGGTCCTCACCGAGCGCCATCACGCGCTGGGTGTAGTTGGCGCTCCGGCTCGACGCCCCTTCCTGGATCCAGGTCGGCTGCGGCCGGTAGAAGAAGCTCAGGTCGGGATACTCCTCGCTCAGTTCCTGCGACAGCGTCGACCACGCATCGGAGGCGGCCAGCCGCGGCCGCAGCGCCTCAAACGCGGCCACGGCCCGCGTCGTCGTGTCGTCCTCCAGCAGCGGCACATACATCTCCTCCACCAGCCGCGCCCCCGGTTCAAAATAGTCCACCTGGTGCTGCTCGTAATACACGTGCAGGCTGGCGCTGGTCGGTTCGAGGGCGTCGCGCAGATCCTCGCGCGTCAGCTTCACGTAGGCGTAGCGCCGCGTCTCCGGGACGCGAAACTCGTCGATGTGCTCGGCCAGGTAGTCCTGCAACTCCTGTTCGGTCACCACGACCTGGTCGACGAACTCGGCGGTCGGGTAGGCCGCCATCTGGAACGTGATCTTTTCGTTGAACAGCAGATACTCCTGCCACAGCTCGAACAGCGACGCGTGCGCCAGCATCGTCCGCAGCGCGCGGACGCGGCTCTCAACCTGATCCTCGCGGATCATCTCGACGAATTGATGCTTGTCCATCCCCATCTGCATCGCCGCGGCTTCGAGCCGTTCCTCGGTCATGTAGGGCTGCTGGCGCAGCATCTCCACCACGTCCCGGGTCGCTACGTCCACGCCCATCTCGTCCGCATGGCGCTGGATCAGCCGCTTGTCGGCCGCTGCGTAGGCCAGATCTCTGTCGGTCACCAACCGGTTCTCGATCCCCGGGTTTGTCTGGAGCAGCATCTGCATCTGCGGCGGGAGCTGGCTCGCCTTCTCCATCAGCACGTCCTGGCGCAGCCGGGCCGCCTCGCGTACGCTGATCGTCTCCCAACTCTCCAGCGGGTTGATGCTGCCCGTGCGCAGACGCGCCACATCGTAGTCGGCATTCTGCATCCGACCCGCGTCGGGCCGGAACCCGTAGAAGAAGATGAAGCTGATGATGATGATCGCGAAACCGATGTAGATCGGCCACTTCAGCTTCTTGGTATCGCGCATATCCTGCAATTTGAACATGTAAGCCCGGTTCCTTGCGTTGGGGAGGTGGACGGATGGCGGCCGCCGCCAAAACTCGGCGGAAACGGCAAAATAGACTATTCTTCAAGCCCGCCAAACCAAGTCAACAGATTTCATGGACCAAAATGCCCCGATGCCCCCCGCCGCGCCGTCCACGCCGCCATCACGCTAATCAAAACCAGATAAACCAGCGCGATCCGGGGCAGGCAGCGGACCGCCGCGCGCCAGCCGTCGCGCCCCGGCGCGCCTTCCAGCGCCGCGCCCGCCGGAATTATCGCCACGACAAAGCCGGGCGCGCCCGGCAACGCGCGCCACCGGCGGACCATCGCTCAGCCGTCCCGCCGGCGCAGCCGGACGATCGTCTCGATATGGTATGTCTGCGGAAACATGTCGACCGGCTGGACCACATCGATCACGTAGCCCCCCTCGCAGATCGTGACGATGTCGCGCGCGAGCGTCGCCGGATTGCACGACACATACAGAAACGTCGGCGCCTGCAGGTCAATCAGCCCGGCCAGCGAGCGCTTGTCCATCCCGCCGCGCGGCGGATCGATGACGACGTGCGAAAACGCGCCGCCGGCCGCGCAGCGCGCCAGCTCCAGCCCGCGCGGCATCGGCGCCGCCAGAAACACCGTGTTGTCGATCCCGTTGCGCTCGGCATTGCGCCGCGCGTTCCAGATCGCTTCGGTGACCATCTCGACGCCGACGACCCCCCCCGCCTGGCACGCGCAGTGCAGGCCGATCGCCCCCGTGCCGCAATAGGCGTCGAGCAGACGCGAGTCCGCCGCCAGCTCGGCCAGCTCGGCCACCTTCGCATAGAGCAGCGCCGCGCCGGCGGTGTTGGTCTGGAAAAACGACTGCGGCGAAATCTCGAAACGCAGGCCGTTGACCTCTTCCTCCAGGATCGGGTTGCCCCAGACCCAGCGCTCCTCCTCGATCCGCGCGACGTCGGCCACCCCCCGGTTGATCCCCCAGACGAACGCCTTGAACCCGCCGACGCGCTCGCGCAACCGCTCCACCAGTTGCTCCTTGCTCGTCAGCTCCCCTTCGTGCGTCAACAGCAGCAGAATGCTCTCGCCGGTGGTGAAGGAGTAGCGCATCACGGCGTGGCGCAGGAAACCCTCGTGCCGCCGCGGGTCATGGGCGCCGAAACCCTGCTCGCGCGCCCATTGCAGCAGCGTCGCATGCAGCTCGTCGAGCGCTTCGGGCTGCAGCAGGCACGCCGGCACCGGCAGGATCCGGTCGAAGCGGCCCGGCTTGTGAAAGCCAAGAACCAGTTGCGGCGCGCCGTGGCGCTCGCTCGGCTCTATCCCCCACGAGTATTCCATCTTGTTGCGGTAGCGGAAGGCCAGCGGCGAACGAAGGATCGGCCGCGTCTCGAACGCCTCCTGCCGGCCCAGGTGGCGCAACGTGTCGACCACCTGCTTTTCCTTCCAGCGCGTCTGCTCCTCATGGGGCAGGTTCTGCCAGGTGCAGCCGCCGCAACGGTCGTAGACGGGGCAGGGGGGATTTGCAATCCGGTGCGGCGAGGCCTGCTCGATCCGCTCGAGAACCGCCTGCGCGTGGTTCGCCTTCTTCTTGACGATCCGCGCGGCGACGCGCTCGCCCGGCAGCGCGTTGGGCACGAACACGACGAAGCCGTTATGGCGCGCCACGCCCAGCCCGCCGTAGGCGAGGTCCTGAATCTCGACCGTCACCAGGTCATTCTTGCGTATTTCGGACATGGGCGGAAACGCCGGCCTCCCGCCCCGCGCCTCCCGCCGCGCAGGACAATGATAGCCCCATGATACCGGGCCCCGCGCACGATGCAAAGGGGGATTGGCGACCGCAACCCCTTCGCGACCGACGGTGTCACAAGGGATCGTCGGCTTCTTTCACCTCCATCAGCCCCGCCCACCCAACCGGTTCATCGCCCTTTTGGCCTTTCCCGGAAAACCTGATAAACTGATGGAAGCTCCGCGTTGCACCGGGCTCACGCCGAGGACGATGCCGACCGCACGCCTCCCCGCCGGCTTCCCGCCGGCCGCTCGCAACGCTTGCGCCGGACTCCCCCCTGCTCCGACACGACCCCGGCCCCTTGTCCGATCCCCAGGAGAAACACCGATGACCTCTACCCCCCAGCCCCGACCCGCCAACCGCCTGATCCACGAGACCAGTCCCTATCTGCTGCAGCACGCGCATAATCCCGTGGACTGGTTTCCGTGGGGCGAGGAGGCCTTCGCGGCCGCGCGCGCGCGCCACTGCCCGATTTTCCTCTCCATCGGCTATGCCGCCTGCCACTGGTGCCACGTGATGGAGCGCGAATCGTTCGAGAACGAGCAGATCGCCGCCTATCTCAACGAGCACTTCGTCAGCATCAAGGTCGACCGCGAGGAGCGCCCCGATCTGGACGACATCTACATGCAGGCCGTCCAGCAGATGACCGGCGGCGGCGGCTGGCCGATGACCGTCTTCCTGACCACCGACGGCAAGCCGTTCTTCGGCGACACCTATTTCCCCCCGACCGCGCGCATGGGGCGGATCGGGTTCCTCGACCTGCTCAAGCAGATCCGCCGCGCCTGGGATGAGGAACCGGCCCGCGTGCGGGAGGCCGCGAACCAGCTGACCGACCTGCTCGGCCCCGACGTGCTGGCCGCCGACGTCCAAATGCTGACGCGCGAGCCCCTCGAACGCGCCGTGGAAAGCCTCCGGCGGCGGTTTGATGCCTAGGGAATGCTGGC
>MVZB01000117.1 GCA_002068205.1 candidate division BRC1 bacterium ADurb.BinA292 | reverse complement strand
GACGAGCCATTCGCGCCAGACCAGCGTGATCGCCCCCGGCTCGTCGTCCTCCCCCTTTTCAATCACGACGCTGGGGAACACCGGGATTTTCTTGAGGTTCTGCTTGAAGACCGATTCCCAGATGGCGGCCTGGGTCGGGATATCGAGGCGGCCGGCCAGCGGCAGGCGCACGGCGAGCGACTCGCCCTGCTCGGGGAAGCCGCGGTAGGCGCTGATCACCTGGTTGAGTTCATGATCGATCCACCGGCGGAAGGCGCGCCCGCGGCCCGGGCAGAGCGCCTCGTGCCACTGCTCGAGCGACAGGTTCTGCTCGGGCGCGGGTTCGGGGGGCTGAACGGAGGGATCGGTCCGCTGCAGATACGCATAGAGTTCGTCGATCGAGCCCAGTTGCCGGATCTTTTCGTATTCGCGTTCGAGGGACAGCCAGACGGGCGCAAGCGCGTCGAGCGCGCCGCGCAGGCCGCGGCCGACGACATCCCCGCGCGAGAACGTGGTGAACAGCGCGAACGGGAACTTGCGCATGTTGCCCTCGTCGGCCGAGGGCCACATCGAGGCGGCGACGGCGTATTTGCCGTCGGGCAGCAGGATCAGGGCGCGGCAGGGCCCGCGCAGCCGCGCGCTCTTGCCGTCAAAGTCCTCCCAGGTCTTGCCGAAGGCGACGTCGAGCCATTGTTTGAAATCCTCGGCGCCGTCGTTGAGGCACTCCCAGAGAATGTAGTCCTTGTAGATCGGGAGTTTGCCGTAAGCCGAGAGCGTAAAGGACTCGATGGCGCCCCCTCCGCGAGAGAAGAAGCGATCCTTCAGGTTTTGTAGAGCGCCGAATTTCATCGGGCACCTGTCCCTTTCATCACTCCACGCGAGAATCGGTGAGCCGGCCGGAGGCCGGAGGCTGCGTCATTTCAGGTCATCCCAGTCCGGCAGGGCCGGCATGCTGCGATCGAGGACAAACAGGAAGTTGATGTTGTAGAGCTGGTCGCGGCGGATCCCCTCGGGTTTGACCGAGAACTGAACCGGCCAGCGCCGGCGTTCGGCCTCGGCGCCCGGCGATTGGGTGACGATATAGGCCAGCACGGAGAAATCGCCGGGAACGCGCATTTCGGCCTTGTTGGCGTCCTCGCTGCGATCCAGTTCGGAGCGGAACGTGAAGGCGTTGCCGTAGTTGCCCGGCCGCCAGGTGAAGTCGCCCGACTGGCCCTTCATCAGCGTGCGCCAGCGGAACTCCTCGGGCGTGGCGGCGAGCGTCGGGACGGCCAGGATGATCGACTCGCTGATCTGAGCCAGATCGGCCTCGAGCGCCCCTTCGAAAGTCTGGTACGTTCCGTTGATGCTGACCAGACGGTAGTCGTCGCCGTCGAAGAAAAACCCGCCCAGGGCGAGCGCCTGATCGGCGAAGCGTTTCTTCGAGGCGTTCTGCGGCCGGGCGATCCATTCATCCCAGACTTCCTGGTATTCCTTGATGAAAGCCGGCAGGCTGTCGGGCCCGTGGAAGAATGCCTGGAAATCCGTGGCCTCGGCCTGCGGAATGACAACCTGGCCGTCGCTGCGGCTGACCGAGCCGCTGGCGATCTTGAACGGAAACTTCCCGGCCAGCTTGCCCCGCCATTTGGCGATGAAGGTGTCCCACTTCTCGTCGAGGTTGCCGGCGCCGCCGAGCAGCTCGCGCACCTTCTGGGGGTAGTAATCGAATTTGGAGTTGCTGGCGATCTGACCGAGCCGGTCGCTGGTCGCCTGCTGGTTGAGCTGCATCAGCGCCTGCATCTCGTCGACGCTCATGCCGCCGACGGTGTCGGTGAAGGTGTTGATCTTGGGCTCAAGCTGGGCGCTGGCCCCCGAGAGCTGGATGTAGATCTGATTGAGCTCGCTGCTGACCTTGCCGACCTGGTCGCTGAACCCGCCGACGTTGGCGATAAGCGAGGCGATGTCCTCGCGGACGCGGCCCGCCAGATTGCCCGGCTGCATCAGCGGGTCGGACTTGAACGCGGCCCAGGTCGGGATGGAGCGAATCCACGCCTCGGGATCCCAGTTGTTGTAGGCGTTGACCCAGTAGCGGTTGAAGTTGCTGATGTTGGCGTCGGCGACCCCCTGCGCGGACTCGCGCAGGCTGTTGAGCCGGACCTTGTTGGCGTCGCAGGTCAGCTTGCCCTTGAAATCGTCGATGGCGGCCACGAGCTTGGCGATCTCGTCGTTGGCCTTGGCGACGGGCGACGGCTGCGCCCCGCTCGGCGGGCTGCTGGTGAGCGACGCGCCGCTGATCTGGCCGCTGGAGAGGAGCGTGCCGGGCACGGCGCGGCGGAAATAGGCGACCATCGCCTGGGTGAGCACGGCTTCGTCGATGGCGAGAATCGATTGCTCGACGCGCGCGCCGATCTCGGGCAGACGCCACGGGTCGGCCGTGCCGGTCTTGGCGGCGGCGGCCCAGCCCATGGCCGCGGCCCGCGCCGCGTTGGCGAGCCACTCGGCGTGGACGACGTTGGCCGCTTCCACCGAATCGGGCGAGGCGTCGGCGGCGCGGGCGAGCATCTCGTCCTTCGCGGCGATCAGCGCCTCGATCAGCGGCAGCCCCTGGCGCAGCAGCGCGGCGCCTTCGCTGAGCGTGAATCCGGAGGTGATGAAATTGCTGACCGTGGCAAGCTGGTCGCGATTGGCGGCGAGCTGCTGCTCCATCTCGGCGCTGAGCTGCTGCTTGGCTTCGTTGATGAGGGCGTTGAGCTGCGCGGTGCGTTCGGTGTCGGCGATGGCCGCGCTGGCCCAGGCGAGCTGCGCGAAGGCCTGGCTGTAGTCGAAGCTGGCCTCGGGCATTTCGCCCTGATCGTCGCGATTGGCGGCGAGGATCGCGTCGATCTCGCCGAAACCGGTCTTGAGCCGGTTGATCGAATCGGTCATCGCGGCGAACGGCACGGAATTCAGGTCGCAACCAACGTCGCCGAGCAGGCCGGCGATGCTGTCGGGATAGCCCTGGAGGAAGGCCTTGGCCGCGTCGACGACGCTGTTGACGGTCTCCTGGGTCGGGACGTCGGCGGCAACTTCCTTGACGTACTGGATCTCCTTGCTGATGACTTCATTGGTGCGCGGATTGGCCTCGCCCGAGACGAGCGGGATCGCGATCGGCATGTCGCTGAAATCGATCTCCTCGTCGCCGGCGCCGACGATCGCGCGCACGCGCTCCAGGTGCTGCTTGTATTTCTCCGTCAGCTCCTGGTCCTGGAGCAGGTTGCCCTGCTCGTCGAACAGCGCGGTCATGCCCAGATCAGCCGAGTGGCGGTAGGGCTTGGAACTGGAGGTGGCGTGATTGATCCAGTCGTCATTGATGCTCCAGTTGCGGGTGTAACCGGTGTATTTGGCGACGGCCAGCCGCGTGGCGGGGTCCTCGGGGTTCTTGATCGTGACGCCGGGAACGGTGGCGCGCAGCGACTGGTAGAGCCGGTCGGCGTTGGCCAATTGGATGTTGCGCATGAAGTAGAGCCAGTAGATGTCGCGCAGGTCCCGATGGAGTCCGGGGAACCGGGCCTCGGTCTCCTCGGCCGACTCGCTGTACTGCGAAAGGGTGCCGATGGCGTCGATCGGGCTGTCCTTCTGGCTGATGAACCGCGCCTTGATCGTGCGGGCATGCTTTTCAACGTCGCCGACGCCGCCGCGCATGTTCCAGAGCGACCAGCCGCACAGGCCGAGCGTGAGCAGGATCACCGCGACGCTCCCCCAGATGGCGGCGATGGCGAGCTTGCGGCCGGTCTTGAGCCGCTTCTCGCTGTGGATCACCATGTTGCGCTCGGGGAAGAGCTTCTCGACGTAGAAGTCGCGGATGAAGAAGGCGCGCGAGCGCTCGAAGATCTTCTGCAGGTGTTCGATGATCTCATCGGCCCCCTCGCCTGCCGAACGGAGCATGGCGGCGCACGCCTTGGCGATCGGCCGGCCGGTTTGCATGCCGCTGGTGAAGTAGAAGCCGCGGAAGAACAGCGGGGGGAGATAGTGCGTCTTGACGAAGATCGTGCGCAGGTAGTCGTTGAGCGGTTCGCGGATCGACTTGAATTCCTCGGGGAAGACGTAGAGCTTGTCGATTTCGGTCAGGCTCAGGTCCTCGCCGAGGATCTTGTTGCGCCACTTGTGCACGCGGTCATAGATCTGCTGGAACACTGAGTCGAACTTGTCGGGGTCATAGGCCTGGATGAACGGCCCGTGCATCGACCAGCCGAGCAACTGACGCTGCTCGGTGGCGCCCAGGCGCGAGAAGAATTCGGTGAAGCCCAGGATCATGTCGGACTTGGTGATGAGGATGAAGACCGGGAACTGGACTTCGAGCTCGCGCTGGATCTGGGTGAGTTTCTCGCGGATATTCTGCGCCTTGGCTTCGCGTTCCTCGGGCGAGTCGCCCAGCAGGCTGGTGCAGGGGATGGTCAGGACGACGCCGTTGATCGGGCAGGCGGGGCGATATTTCTTGAGCAGTTTGAGGAAGCCGGTCCATTCCTCGGAGTCGGGGGCGTTCTTCTCCTGGAAGGTGAAGCGGCCGGCGGTGTCGAGGATGATCGCCTCGTTGGTGAACCACCAGTCGCAGTTGCGCGTGCCGCCGGCGCCCGAGAGGGCGTCGGTGCCGACGGGAAACTCCAGCCCGGAGAACTTGAGCGTGGTGCTCTTGCCGGATTGGGGCTCGCCGATCAGCATGTACCACGGAAGGTCATAGAGGCTGAGGCCGGAGGCCTTGAGCTGGCCGACGGCCTGGTTCCAGCGCTGGGAGAGCTCGCCCATCGCCTTGCGCTGTTCGGCCTTGCCCTTGCCCGGCTTGTTGGCGTCGGCCTGCAGGCCCTTGTCGAAGGCGCTGGCCTTCTTCCGGCGGCGCAGTTTCAGCCCCTTGTTGTGCAGGAAGATGACGATGCTGGCGAGGATCAGGCCGATCATCAGGATGCTGGCGATTTTCCAGCCGATGATGCGGCCGACGATCGAGATCGCGCCGATGGCGAATGTACCGCCCGCCATGAAGCGGTAGAGGAAGGGCATGTGGGCGAGGTTCTGGATCATGGTACGAATCGGACCTTCAGCGGAGATTCATTGAACGGAGTTCATCGACTCGCGAGCGAATGTCGATGGCGGTGTCGTCGGTCGCGGACCTCCCTTGGTCAAATCGCGGGGATCTCGGGTGTCGGGGTCGGCGTGGGCGTCGGCGTCGGGGTCGGCGTCGGTGTGGGCGTGGGCGACGGCGTGGGTGTCGCTTCGGCCGGCGCCGTGGTTTCGGCCGCGGCGGGGAGGGCCGGCGCTACGACCGGTGCGGCCGGCGTCGCGGCCGGCGCGCTCAGCGTGGCGAAGGGGTCGCGCGCCGGGTCGGGCGTCGGCGTCGCCGTGGCCTCCGTCTCGATCGCGGTTTCCGCCTCGTCGGCCTCGTCCTCGACGTCGGCCACGGCGGGGCGCGCGTCCTCGCGCATCGCCTGGGCGATCTCGCGGATCGCGCCCGGAACGACGAATCTTTTGTAATAGAAGAACCCGCCCCACAGCACGAGCAGCAGCGTGCCGCAGATGATCAGGATGCGGGTCAGGTTGACCAGCGGTTTGTAAATGTCCTTGACCCCTTCGGCGACGTAGTACGCTTCGGGCGTGATGCGCTTTTCCTCGTCGCTGACGCGGCCGGGCAGCATCCGGTAGAGCCGGCGCTTGAGCCGGCGCAGTTCCTCGGCGTCGTCCTTGAACCGCCCGACGAACCCCAGGCACATGCAGTGATAGAAGATCTCGGCCAGTTCCTCCTGATCGTCCTCCAGTTCATTGATCATCTCGAAGAAGCGTTCGCCGGCGATGCGCGTCTTGAAGAACTCGTATTCGAGGATTTCGTCTTCCCACTGGCTGGAGTAGGCCCAGTTGGCGTTGATCAGGATTTCGTCGGCGGTGACGATGAGGGGATACTTGGCCCGTTCATAGAGCTTGGCGAGGCGGGCATCGTCGCGCACGCGCATTTCGATCGATTCGAAGATATCGAGAAGCTGCGAGCGCACCTGATAGATGTCGGGGATCAGCCCCTTGCGCACCTGGCGGCGGAACGTGACGAGAAAAAGGAAGAGATCGGAGGCAACTTCGGTCAGGTTCATGGGTCAATTCACCGGATTGTGGAGTCGTCGGGTTGGCGACCCGTGCCGCGATCGGCGCGCGGGGGGCGAGTCGCGGAGGAGCCGTCGCGCGGCGGACGCCGCGGGGCGCGGGCGCTCAGCGGGCGGCGGCGCGGCGTGTGCGCATCGAGTCAATCCCCCTCGTATTCGGGCTTCAACAGAATGTACAGATCCAGTTCGAGCGTCTCGTCGGCCAGGCCGTAACTGGCCAGCACCTTGGTCTGCAGCAGGCTGTCCCAGAAACGCCCCTCGCGCGACATGCGATAGAAGTGATAGTTGGGCCGGTCGGGCAGGCCGATCGGGGTGCGGCGCACGCGGCGCAGCATCAGACCGGGCAGGCGCCGGTTGATCAGCGTGGGAAGGTCTTCGACCGAGCCCATCTTGAGATAGGAGACCTGCCGGTCGATCGCGTCGTCGTCCTGGTCGCTCTCGATGCAGAGGTAGAATTCGACCTCGGGCAGGAGCCATTCGTCCTCGAGCGCGACCTCGCGGCGATTCTCGACCGGCTCGAACCGGCGTTTGATGAACGTCGTGGGCAGGATGTTGTTGATCAGGCGCTCGAGCAGGCGCAGCAGATCCAGATAGCAGGCGCCGAGGTCGTCGTGGTTGTAGAGCGGCAGCTCGGGCGCCGCGCGGCCCTCGTCGAAGATCGCCAGGTCGCCGGCCAAGCGGCACAGTTCGACATAGACGTCGAACGGGTGGAGGTTCGGCATGCTCGTCCACTGGCGCAGGAAGGCGACGTAGCGGTTGGTGATGTTGAGCTTGAGCATTGCCTCGGGGCCGCCGACCCCCTCGGAGCCGAAGGCGATCTTGCGGCCGGCAATCTGACTGATCAGCGAGCGGTTCTTCGCCACGAGCTGCTGGTAGATATCCTTGCAGTAATCGAACAGCGGGGGCCAGGCCTCCATGACGAGAATCGGCGGGATGAAGTTGCGCGAGAGGATCGGCTTGTTTTCCTCGAAGCCCGAGCGCTCGATCCGCGCGATCTGCAACGTTTCATAGCCGGTGGTGTCTTCGCCGCGGAAGAAGATCCGGGGGCTGTATTTGCGGAACTCGATGGCCTGGCCGTTGCTCCCGGTGTTCTCGTCGACAACTTCGCTGACGACCGCCTTGTAGCGGCGATGGTAGATGGAACTCTCCTCGGAGAGCAGCAGCGTGTTGGGTTCGCGTTCCATCAGCAGCGGCAGGCCGATGTAGACGTCGAGCACGCCGCCGGCCGCATCGAGCTCCTTCTTGAAGCTGCGCGGCTGGAACTCGCCGTTGTGCGGGGCGATCAGGCGCGTGCCGTCCTTGAGCCGCAGATTGCAGGCGCGGATGTTGAACGTGAAGCCTTCGAGCTCGGCAACGGAGATGTTGATCTGCTGAATGCCATAGGCGAAGGGGCGGGCGATGCCGATTTCACGATGCAGGGCGGCGCGCTGACTGCGGCTGGCCTGCTGCAGATGGTGCGGGCGAAGGAACATCCCCTCGCACCAGTTAATCTCCATGAATTCACTCATTGTTTCCCCAACCGTTCACGATGGAACAGCGCGCGGGAGCGAGTCCCGCCCGCGTCAAAAACCGCCATCCGCGGACGATCCCCCGCCCGGAAGCCTCCTGCGCCGCATCCCGACCGGCGACGGGCGGAATCGCGAAGGTGCCAGCGGGTGGCCCGTCGGTTCGAACGTCTCAGTCGCGCCGGTCGCGATCGCGCGCGCGCCGGTCGTCCTCGTGGTCCTCGCGACCACGTAGATCCTTGGGTCGGCCGTCGAGCCGCTGCAGGCTGCCGTCGTGGACCCAGATATACTCGTGCTTGCGCGGGCGAGGCTTCATGTCCTCGCGAAAGACCAGAATGGATTCCTGCCCCCGGGGCGGATTCGGATCGGGATTGGTGAACTCGGCGATGATCACCATGAACCGGTCCTGCTCGTCCTTATTGCTGAGCATGAGCGTCGTGGATTTCTCGTCGAGCCACTCCTTATCCTTATAAGCGGTGCGGTACAGGTCGCTGCGGAACCAGCCGGCGGGGCCGATCTCGCGGGTGATCTGGTAGAGCTGGTCCTCATCCTTGGGATAGACCACATCGACGGCGCAGGGGCGTCCCTCGTTGAGCGCGTCGGACCGATAGAACGTGATCTGCTCGGTCGGAATGGGCAGACGGGAACATCCCATGGCCAGCCCGCAAGCCGCCAGCATGAGCCACAAAGCTTTTCTCATGACCTTGTTCCTCCCGCGAGGGAATCCGGTGAAGCTGTGCCCGATCAGTCGTCAGCTAAGCGCAGTTATTCCATCACATTGCAAGCGATAGGGGAAGGATTTTCAGAGGGAGAAAATGCCGATGGGAACGCAATTCGGAGGGAGGCGTCCGGCATGGCTTGCCGCAAGCGCGGCCGCCGAACTTAATCTTGCGCGTCGCCGGCCGCCATCGTCTCCAGCCGGAACTGCTCGCCCGAGACAATGCGCTCGAGGCGGCCGTCGCGGATCCAGCAGACCCGATCGGACGCATGCAGCATTTTCGGATCGTGCGTCGAACAGACGACTGTGACGCCCTCGCCGGTGTTGAGCTCGCGGAGCAACTCGACGATCTCGCGGCCGGTGTGGCTGTCCAGATTGCCGGTCGGTTCGTCGGCGAGGATGACTGTCGGCTGGTTGGCCAGGGCGCGGGCGACGGCGACGCGCTGCTGCTGGCCGCCGGAGAGCTCGAACGGCTTGTGATGGAGCCGGTGGCCGAGCTTGACGCGCTCCAGAATCGCCGCAGCGCGCCCTTCGGCCTCCTCCTGCGCCGTGCCGGCGAAAATCATCGGCAGCATCACGTTCTGCAGCGCGCTCATCACGGGCACCAGGTTGAAGGTCTGGAAGATGTAGCCGATCTTGTGGCAGCGGAACCAGGCCTGCTGGCTTTCGGTCATGTCGAAGATCGACTGACCGAGAAACAGGACGCGCCCCTCGGTGGGGATATCGAGCGCGCCGATCTGATTGAACAGCGTGGATTTGCCCGAGCCCGACGGCCCCATGATCGACAGGAACTCCCCCTCGTAAATCGTCAGATCGACGCCGCGCAGCGCCCAGACTTCCTCGACTTCGGCGAGCCGGTAGCGTTTGGAGACGCCGTGGACTTCGATGATCGGGTTGGCGGCGGCGGCGGGTCGAGTCATGGTTGGCCTGCGCGGATCGTGGAGATGAGTCAGTGGAACTCGGCGTGATCGAAGTCGATTTCGTCGGGACGGGCCGAGCGGGTGATGCGACCGTCCTCGATCCAGAGGATGCGGTCGGAGCGCCGGAGCATCTTCAGGTCATGCGTCGCCGAAACGATGGTGACGCCCAGTTCATCACGCAGACGCGCCAGCAATTCGATCATTTCCTCGCCGGTCTTCTGATCCAGGTTGGCCGTCGGCTCGTCGGCCAGAACAATCTCGGGGCTGTTGGCCAGCGCGCGCGCGATGGCAACGCGCTGCTGCTGGCCGCCCGACAGCTCGGCCGGCTTGTGCAGGATGCGGTGGCCCAGACCGACCATCTTGAGGATGCGGATGCCCTTCTCGCGGGCCGACTCGGCGTCCAGCCCCGCGAAGCTCATCGGCAGCGTCACGTTCTCCAGGCACGTCATCACCTGGATGAGGTTGAACGTCTGAAAGATGTAGCCGATCTTGCGGCAGCGCAGCCAGG
>MVZB01000116.1 GCA_002068205.1 candidate division BRC1 bacterium ADurb.BinA292 | reverse complement strand
CGAACCGACGGCGGGGACGTCTCCATTCATCATAATCTACTGGCTCACGGCGATACGCGCAATCCACGAGTTGGCAGCGACACGGATGATCCCACTCACCGTACTCGCCTCGATTTCCGAAATAATATTATTTACAACTGGGGCGACGTGAATGGGGCAGGTGGCGGCCGACGCGAATGGGCAGATATCAATTATATAGGGAATTGGGTTCAGACTGGTCCATCCACGACGGATGATGTGGATATCATTTTCAAGTCCGGGGTAGGCGCCAATCATCCGACCTCCGATAATTACAGAATCTATCAAGTGGACAATGTGCTTGATGGGTTGGATATTGGCTGGAATGCCTTTGTGGATCGGTATACCCAACTCACCATGCCAGTCGAAATGCCAATCACGATAACCCAGGCTCCGGGTGAGGCACGCGATCTGGTTCTCGCGGAGGCCGGGGCAACGCTTCCGCGGCGCGACCCGATTGATGAGCGGATCATAAATAACGTCGTAGCCGGCACGGGTGAGATTATTGATTCACAGGACGAGGCAGGGGGCTGGCCGATTTATGGCGCCATCGCTCCGCCCCCAGATTCAGACCTGGATGGGATGCCAGATCATTGGGAAACGGAAAATCAGCTAAACGCCGCTGATCTCAGCGACAGCACGGAAGACGCGGATGGCGATGGCTATACCAATCTGGAGGAGTTTCTAAACGGGACTGATCCTCAGCGCGATGAACACAACGATACTGGCGTGGGGCGGAAGACCTGGATGAACTATTGAATTGCATGATTGCGGGGAGCATAGACCTGAGACCAACTTCCCAAGACGGCGAAGAGGCCAGCAAAAACCCGCGGGCGCGGGCACTCAAGATGAAGAATCGTCAGGCCTGGTCGGGCGGTGGGCCTGTTCGATGGCGGCCGGTAGTTGCTGGATCGCGCGGATCCGGTCCAGATCGAACTTGCAGCGGCGGTCGAAGGTGTAGATCCCGTTCTGTTCCTGATAAACGTCGGTCAACTGCGTGTAGCAGTAGCCGAACAGGGCCGGGTTGCGGAGCAGGGCCTCGCAGAGGCCGCGGAACCGGGCGTAGAACTCCCCGATCGTGCGGGGCGCGTCGCCGTAGCCCCAGGAGTGCTCGCCGGGTGTCGCGTCGGGATTCCACCAGATGCCGCCGAATTCGCTGACGAAACAGGGCTGGCCGCGCCAGGGGATGGAAGCGGGCCGGCCGCCCGGCTCGTTGACGAACGGCCGGCCCGCGGCGGTGTGCGCGTGGCGCTCGGCAAACTCCGCCGGGTCCTGCGTGTAGTCATGGCTGTCGTAGACGTCCGCCTCGGGGACGCGGTGGGAATAGCCGGAGGCGTCCAGGACCGGCCGGGTCTGGTCCATGGCCTTGGCGGCGAGGAACATGCCGCGGGTCACATCGTCGAGGGCGGTCAGCTTGTCGATGATCGGTTCGGCGGTTTCGTTGAGCGGGCACCAGCCGATGATCGCGGGATGGGAGTAGTCGCGGGCGAGGACCTCGAGCCATTGGGTGATGTAGGCGGCGTCGGGGCGCTGGTTTTCCTCGTGGCGCTGGCCATCGTGGCACCCCCAGTCGGGGAATTCGCCCCACACCAGATAGCCGAGCCGGTCGGCGTGATAGAGGAAGCGTTCCTCGAAGACCTTCTGGTGGAGGCGGGCGCCGTTGAACCCGGCGGCCTGGGCCAGCTCGATATCGCGGGCGAGCGCCGCATCGGAAGGGGCGGTCAGGATCCCGTCGGGGTAGTAGCCCTGATCGAGGACCAGGCGCTGGAAGACGACGTCGCCATTGATCCGGATCGCGTTGCCGTCGAGCGTCACGCCGCGCAGCCCGGCGTAGCTGGCGGCCTGGTCGATGACGGCGCCGGCCGCGTCGAGCAGCTCAAGGCGCAGGTCATAGAGGAACGGATCGGCGGGCGACCAGAGACGGCGGCGCGGTTGGGGGACCGGCAGGATCAGGCGCGGGCTGAAATCGTGATCGGCCGGCACCTCGCGGGTGAGCAGCACGCCCTGGTCGTCGCTGAGCGTCGCGCGCAGGCGCAGGCCGGCGGCCGGCCGGTCGATCGGCTGCTCCAGCAGGAAGCAGCCGTTGGCCACGTCGGGGGTGATGCGCGGACGGAGGAGCGCCGAACCGGGGTGCACCGGTTCCATCCAGACCGTCTGCCAGATGCCGGTGGTGCGGGTGTAATGGCAGCCCATGTTGCGATAGAGATGGCTCTGCTTGCCCTTGGGCTTGAGGGCGCGGTGGTCGTCGCGGGCGCGGACGACGATCGTGACGGGGTCGCCCGGTGCGGCGACGCCGGTCAGGTCGCAGGTGATGGGGGTAAAGCCGCCCCGGTGGCGGCGGAGCTCGCGGCCGTTGACCCAGACCGTGGCGTCGTAGTCAATCGCCTGGAAATGCAGCAGGACGCGGGCGTCGGCCCATTCGGGGGGAATCCGGAGCTCACGGCGATACCAGACGGCGCCCAGATGATCGGTGTGGCCGATGCCCGAGAGGGGGGACTCGGGGCAGAATGGGAGGAGGATCTGGCGGGCGAGGGGCCGCTCGAGCAGGCCGCGCTCGAGGCCGGAGTCGCCCGGGTCGATTTCGAACTGCCAGGCGCCATTCAGGCACAACCATTGCTGACGAATGAATTGAGGACGCGGATATTCGGGACGGGGGAGAGGTGTATCCATCCAACTCGACCTTCGGACCGGGCTCGGAAACAGGCGTGAACCGGCAGAGATGGACCGAGCGAGCAAGTGCGTGGAGGCCGGGATCAGCCTCCACAAAGAAGGTGGTGAACTGATAGCGCATCCGGCGGCGGAATGCAAACGGCGATGGCGGGGGATCAAGAGTGGGGGATGAGGAAAGACACGAAGGGGCTGAAGGGCGGAGGAGAGGGGCGGCGTGCTGGGGTGAAGATGGGATTCGGGAGCCGAAGACGAGGGACGAGAGCCGAATTCTGGGAGGGCCTTTGAGAGCGAAGACGAGGACGATTCTGGAGGAAGGCAAGGCCCCTCGGGAGAGTGGCGTTTCCGGTTTTCGTGCTTCATCGGTCCGAGTCAGGATGTATAATGTTTCCCCTTGGCGAGAACGATCGATGTGAGTTGGTGAGTTTGACCCGGCGCAGGGCACGGGACCGCGCGGTTTCCCGCCGGCAGGCATCCAAAGGGCAGAGATATGTCGCAACAGCCTTCGCCGCCTGAGGAGCTCGGAACCGGGGAACGGGACGCGCTCCGGCAGCGGATCCAGGAACTGGAGCTCCGGAATGCCGGCTATCAGCAGGAGCTGGAGAACCTGTGCACGGCGCATCGCCATCTGACCGAATTCGTCAACCGCAGCGATCTGATGGCGCTGTCGTTCGATCTGGAGTGGCGGCTGCTGGCCTTCACGCCGGCCGCCGGCCGACTGCTGCGGCTGGGTCCGGGGGATCAGGGGCTCCCGTTGGGCGATCTGCTCAGCCGTCCCGTCGGCGGCCGGCTGTTGGCGGGCCTGGACCATCGGGCGCCGGCGGCGGTCGAGACGATCGTCGGGCCGGTGGAAGACCGTTGGTACAGCCGGCAGGTGCGGCGGTTCGGATCAACGGAGACCGATCAGCCGGCGGCGATGCTGATTTTCAGCGACGTCAGCGCGCTGCAGCGGCGGCAGGGGGACCTGCTGGCCGACAACGAGACGCTGATGTCGCGTAGCGACCGGCGGGCGATGCTGCTGGGCTTGCAGCATCAGATCGCGATCGCGGCCAACGAGAGCGAGACGCTGGTCGAGCTGCTGGGGCTGGCGCTGGATCGGGTGGGCCGGGCGCTGAAGTGGCCGCTGGGGCATGTGTATCAATTGGATTATGACACGCCGCTGCTGCGCTCGAGTCGGGTCTGGTATACGGATGGAAATCGGCGGGATCCGGCGATCGAGGAGTACCGGCGGATCACGGCCGAAAGCCTGATCACGCTGGACGAGGGGCTGATCGGGCGGGTCCGGGAAACGGGCCAGCCGCTGTGGATGGACGATATCCGCGCGGAGAAGAACTTCTCGCGCCGGATCCCGGAGGGTTTCCCCTACCCCGCGGTGATCGGTTTCCCGATCGCCATCGGCCGCCATGTGGTGGCGGTGATCGAGTTTTACAATGACGCGCCGTTCCGCCCCGGCCAGCGTCTGCTGGAGACGATGGACAACATCGGGCTGGTGCTGGGGCGCGCCTACGAGCGGGACCGGACACGGCGGCAGTTGCGCGAGAGTCGCCAGTTCATTGAGAACATCGCCGATACGGCGCCGTTCATGGTTTACGTCTACGACCTGATCGAGCGGCGCAACGTGTATGTGAATTCGCAGATCACGCAGATGCTGGGATACTCGCCGGGGTTTTTCGCGATGCAGGGCAGCCGGCTGATCGAAAGTGTCGTGCATCCGGACGACCAGACGCGGGTGTCGTTCTCGGGGCAGGAACTGCGGCGGATGCTGGAGGGGGAGCGCGTGGACACGGAGTTTCGCGTGCGGCACGCCGACGGGGGGTGGCGCTGGCTGCGCCGGCGGGCCGTGGCGTTCATGCGGACCGAGGAGGGGCGCCTGCGCAGCATCCTGGCGGCCGTGCAGGACGTGACCGACTGGAAGATGGCGGAGGACGCGCTGCGGGAAAGCGAGATGCGGTTCCGCGCGATCTTCGAGCAATCGCCGCTGGCGATCACGCTGGCCACGACCGACGGGCGCTTCGTCCGCGTCAACGCGGCGGCCGAACGGATGTTCGGCTACCCGCACGAGGAACTGCTGGGGCTGACGTTTCTGGATCTGACGTATCCGGACGATCGGGAGGCGGGGGTGGGGAAATACCGGCAGCTCGCGCAGGGCGAGATCCCGTCGTTCAGCGTGGAGAAGCGTTACCGGCGCAAGGACGGCCGGATCATCTGGGGCAACGTGTTCGTGACGCTGATCCGCGACCAGCATGGCGAGCCGCGCTTCACGCTGGGGATGGTCAAGGACATCACCGAGCGCAAGCAGGCGGAGGAGGAACTGCGCCATTTGCAGAAGGAGATTCTGGAGTTGTCGGTCCGGGAGCAGCGGCGCCTGGGCCAGGAGCTGCACGACGGGCTGGGGCAGCAGTTGACGGGGCTGGGGCTGATCGCGCGCACGTTGGCACGCAAGCTGCAAGCGCGGGGGTTGCCCGAAGCCGACACGATGGAGGAGTTGGTCGAGGGTCTGGCGCAATCGCTCAGCCAGGTGCGCGGGATGTCGAAGGGCCTGCTGCCGGTGGAGATCGACGCGGCGGAGTTTGTGAAGGCGCTGCGCGACGCGCTGGGGATCATTGAAAAGCGGGCCGGGATCCGGTGCAAGCTGCACACCGACGGGGCCGTGCGGCTGGAGGACAACGGGATTGCGACGAACCTGTTTAAGATCTGCCAGGAGTCGCTGATCAACGCAGTGAAACACGCGCGGCCGCGCAACATCGAAATCGAGATCAGCCACGAACAGGAGGAGCTGATCGTGCGGATCAGCGACGACGGGACGGGGATGCCCGAGGCAAAGGATTTGATTCTGGGCGGAGGATTGAACATCATGCGCTATCGCGCCAACGAGATTGGAGCGCAACTGGAAATCCGACCGGCCAAGCCGACCGGCACGGTCATCACGCTGCGCCTGAAAGGCAGACACTTCGATGGAGCCTAAGGGGGCCAGAGGGGCCGAGAGCGGCCCGATCCGGGTGGTGATCGTGGACGACCATCCGCTCGTGCGCCATGGCCTGGGCCACCTGATCGCCGCGGAGGAGGACATGGAGGTCGTTGGCGACGCGAGCGGCTCGACCGACGCGCTGCGGCTGGTGCGCGAGCAGAAGCCCAATTGCGTCGTGATCGACCTGTCGCTGCAGGAAGGGACCGGGATTGAACTGATCAAGCAGATCAAGGCGCTGGACAAGAACATCCGGATGCTGGTCTTTTCGATGCACGACGAAGTGCTGTTCGCCGAGCGGGTGCTGCGCGCCGGGGCGATGGGTTACGTCAACAAGCAGGTCTCGACGGAGAAGGTGGTCGACGGCATCCGGCACATCATGAAGGGGAAGATCTTCCTGAGCGAGGAGATGTCCGAACGGCTGCTGATCGGGATGACCGGTCGGGAGGTGGTGGGGGAAACGCCGGTGGACAATCTGTCCAACCGCGAACTGGAGATTTTCCAGCTCATCGGCCAGGGCCTGTCGACGCGCAAGATCGCCGAACAGCTCCACCTGAGCAGCAAGACGGTGGAATCGCATCGCGAGAGCATAAAGAAGAAGCTCAACCTGAGCAGCAACCTGGAGATGATCCGGCTGGCGGTGCAGTTTGTGCTGGAGCAGGGGTGAGCCGGCGGGGGAACGCACTCGGCGAGCGGAATGATCCGACGGATTTAATTGAAAGTCGAATGCCAGCCTCAGGGGGCCGGGACGCCGCGCTCGGCCGGGGCGGGTTGCGGGCGCGGCGCGGCCTGGCCGTTGAGGCGGTGCAGCGTCACGCGCGCGTAGTAATCCGGGACGCCGGCTTCGCAGGAACGCCGGTGGTGGTCGAGCAGGACGTTGCCCTCGGGCCAGTGGACCTGCAGATTGCCCGGCTTGATCGGGGCCAGCCGGACGCGGCCGGTGAGTTTGCCCTTGCCGTTGCGGACCTCGACGCGTTCGCCTTCCTGCAGGCCGAGCTTGCGCGCGTCGGCCGGATTGATCAGCACGGCCTCGCGCCCCAGGCCGGTGATCATGTCCTTCTCTTCGTGGATCAGCGAGTTGAACTGCTTGCCGCGGCGCGAGGCGACGACGAACACGCCCTCGGGCAAGCGCGCATCGGGGAGTTCGACGGGGAAGAACCGGGCGCGGCCATCGGGCGTGGGGCAGATGCCGCCGGGGCAGAGGTGCTCGCCGCCATACTGGAACTGGTCGCCCTGGCGGCGCAGATGCTGGATGCCGTCGTAGGCGGGGATGACGCGGGCGATTTCCTCGCGCAGGCCGGGCGTGCCGGCGACGCGGAGGCGGTCGGCGAGCTCGGGTCGGACGCGCCGGGCCAGCTCGAGCAGGACGTCCCATTCCGAGCGCGCCTGGGGGACGCGCGGCCCGTCGATTTCGGGGCTGAAGATGACGCGGCGCTCGGTGGAGGTTTCGGTGACGCCGCCGGGGATTTCGTAGCGCGTCATCGCCGGCAGCAGGATCGTTTCCTCGGCGCTGTCGATCAGCATCTGCGAGGTGAGGACGATGTCCATGTGGACGCGCAGCGGGATGCGCCGGAGGGCTTCCTCGACATAGTCGGGTTCGGGGAGGACTTCGAGGAAATTGCCGCCGGAGGAGAAGAGGACATCGAGCTCGCCGCGGTGGGCGGCCTCGATCATTTCGGGGGCGGTCAGGCCGGGCCGGTCGGGGACGGGGAAGCCCCATTGCTCGGCGAGCCAGGCGGCGTTTTCGGCGTTGATCGACCGCCCGCCCGGAAAGACCGTGGAATAGCAGCCCATCTCGGCGCCCCCCTGGACGCCCGAATGGCCGCGGATCGGCATCAGGCCGCAGCCCTCGCGGCCGAGCCAGCCGCGGGCGAGCCCCAGGTTGATGATCGCCTGGACGTTGGCGACGCCCGTTTCGTGCTGAGTGACGCCCATGCTCCAGACCAGGACGCCGCGGCGGGCTTCGGCGAGCATGTTGCCGAAAGCCTGGATTTCCAAGCGGGGCACCCCGGACTGCGCCTCGATCTCCTCCCAGCTCATGCGTTCGACCGATTCGCGAAGGGCGTCGAACCCATGCGTGTGCTCACGGATGAAGTCGTGATCGATCCAGTCGTTGGCGAGCAGATGCTTGAGCGCGCCGTTGAGGAAGGCGACGTCGGAGCCCTGATTGATCAGGAAGAAGCGATCGCTGATGCGCGTGCCGAAGAGCGAGCTTTCGGGGATGGAGGGGATCCAGTAGCGTTCCATCCCGGGCTCGCGATAGCTGTTGACGACGGCGACGCGCGCGCCGTTCTTGCGGGCGTAGTGGATGTATTTGGTGGCGACGGGCTGGTTGTTGGCGACGTTGGAGCCGATGAAAACGATGAGATCGGAGACAAGCCAGTCGGCGTAGGAGCAGGTGGTGGCGGCGACGCCGGTTGAACGTTTGAGCGCGGTGGTGCTGGGGGAGTGGCAGATGCGGGCGGCGTTGTCGATGTTGTTGGTGCCGATGGCGCGGGCGGCCTTCTGCGCGCCGTAGTAGGACTCGTTGGGCATGCCGCGGCTGGTCAGGTAGAACCCGATGCGGTCGGGCGAGGCCAGGCCGCGGATCTTGGCGGCGATGGTGGCGAGGGCTTCATCCCAGGAGATGCGTTCGAAGCCGGGGGCGCCGCGGCGGCGGCGCATCGGCGCCGGCAGCCGGCCGAGGTCGCGCAATTCGGCGCTGCGCTTGCCGGCCAGCCCCTTCAGATCGCGCAGCAGGCGGGGATTGAACGCCGGAGCCGTGTTCAGGCGCAGCAGCCGCAGGCGGACGTTGCACAGATGCGTGCCGGGCAGGGTCCAGTCGCTCATGCCGGTGGTGCCCAGGGCGCAGCCGTCGCAGACCCCCTTGGTGAGGATGCGCCAGGCGAAGGGGATCCGGTCGCGATTTTCGAGCAGCGCGCGGATCAGTTCCCAGTAGTTATTGGGGCGTTGCAGCCCGATGCCGAACGGACGCAGACTGGCCCAGACCTTCGGGTCCCATGCTTTTCGAATGGGTTTCATGGTTGGTCCCTCCGGCCGGCGGGAGCGGGGGCGGCGGCTCGCCGGCGCGCTGTGCGACTCCGCGGTTGGGCCTGTGCCTTGATCCGTTCGGGATGGGAGTAAACGGTCAGCCGGGTATCGCGACAGAAACCCAGGACGGTGAGGCCGAAGGCGTCGGCCATCTCGACGGCCATGGAGCTGGGGGCGGAGACGGCGGCGAGGACCGGCAGGCGGGCGCGGAAGGCCTTGAAGACGATCTCGTAGGAGATGCGACCGCTGACGGCGAGGAGGACGGCCAGGTGAAGCTGGTCGCGGGAGAGCAAAGAACCGATGACCTTGTCGACGGCGTTGTGCCGGCCGATGTCCTCGAACAGAGCCAGGCGGCGGCCGCGGGCGGTGTAAGCGGCGGCGCCGTGGCAGCCGCCCGACTCGCCGAACGCGCGCATGCCGTGGTGCAGGTCGGCCATGGCGGCGGGAATGAGATCGGCGGCGAGCTGAATCTGGCCGTTAAGGCGGGGTGAGAAGTCGCCGGGGAACAGGTCGCGCCACTGGCGGATGCCGCACAGGCCGCAGGAACTGACCGACATCTGCGCGCGGCGGTCCTCGAACGGCTGGTTGAGCGCCGACTCGGCGACCGTCAGATCGACGGCGGCGATGTGGCCCGATTCCGGATCATCGAACGGCTGCCATCCCAGTTCGGCGGCGGGGTCGGTGAGGAGTCCCTCGCTGAAGAGCATGCCGCGGACGAGGAACGGGTCATCGCCGGGGGTGCGCATGGTGGTGGTCCAGGGCCGGCCGTTGATGTTGACCTGCAGGGGGGCTTCGACGGCCAGCGTGTCGACGACCGATTCGGAGCGAGAGGCTTGGATGCGCAGGGCGCCGCGCGGGCGGGTGTTCATGCTCGACCAGCGGAAGATGGAGTGGATGGGCTGACAATCCGGTGTCAGCCCCATATTATTACACGCAAATCAGTTATTCATCGATAAAAAATCACCCGCCATGACGAGGGACGCGTTGCCATGAACCGGAGGTGCCCAAGAGGGGGAATGGTATGGCCGGTTTTCGAGAGCCGAGGACGAGGGACGAGAGCCGAGAGCCGAATTTTCGGGCGGACC
>MVZB01000115.1 GCA_002068205.1 candidate division BRC1 bacterium ADurb.BinA292 | reverse complement strand
GCCCGCCGTATTGTAGTTGATCGCGGGAACGTGATCCGGGGGCAGAACGTCGCCTTCATAGGCATAATGATCGCCCGGAGTCTCGGTCTGGCAGAAGCCTGGCGTGACGAAGCCGATCCAGGCCAGCGCCAGCGCCAGCAAACAGCCTTTGATCGTAAGGTTGTGGGTCATCGTTGCTCTCTCCCAATTCGATTCAAACAGTGGTCCAGTGGTGCACGCCCCTCTCGCATACAACACCTTCGGAAGTGGCGCCCGAGCATTGATTATCCGTGTGTGCGTGGAGCCCTCCTTTGCGGATGGAATGCCGGGCGGACAGTCGGCCGCGGGGCCGGGCGGTCGGTGGCCGCACCCTGCCCCGCCATGTGGCTGCCGAAGTGACAGGGCGCCGGCGCTGCGTGTGCTGTCGGTCGGATCGGATGGGAAGAGCCGCGCGCTTGCATGGCGGTGGTTCCTGCCCGGAGAATGAGGTTCTGCCCGGTCGGCGAGGCAGCCGATAGACAGGCATGTCATTTCGCTTAAAATTAAAGATACATGTCATGTTTCTAGTCGTCAACCATGAATCCACGCGGCGCGCGGGGAAATCTTGCGGCCGCGGGCAGATTTCAGACGTGTTGGTCGTATCCCTGAAACGGCGGTCGGTCATTGGCGAAAGTCGAGGGGACGGCTTGATTTCGCGAGCCGAGGACGAGGGACAAGAGCCGGGGAGCCGTTGGGGGCGAATACGAGGACGAGAACGAAGGACGGATTCTGAGAGAGGGATGAGTTGGAAGAATCGGGGGCAGGGTGACATAATGCGGCCAACGAAAGGCAACTCGTGAACGACAAACCACGCGCGACGAACAGGACGACCGAGAAATCGGCCCGGGACGAACTGGGGATCATCTACGAGGAAGGGGCGGATACGCCCGCCGGGCGGGGCGAGTTGGGCCCGCTGGCGCTGTTTCTCGTGCTGACGGGAGCCGCCGGACTCGTCGGCTATCTGCTGGGGGGCGGGATGCGGGGCGACTGGTACGGCGGGCTGGCCAAGCCGGCCATCACGCCCCCCGCGGCGATCTTCGGACCGGTCTGGACGATCCTGTACATTCTGATCGCGATCGCGGGCTGGCTGGTCTGGCGGCGCCGACGTGAGATTATCATCCGCCCGGCCATGACCGCCTGGGGGGTTCAGCTTGGGTTGAACGCGCTCTGGCCCGGCCTGTTCTTCGGCCTGCAGCGGGCCGGGTGGGCGTTCCTGGAGATCCTGGCGCTGTGGATCGCGATCGCGCTGACGGTGCGGCAGTTCGAGCGTATCCGCCGCGCGGCGGGTTGGCTGCTGGCGCCCTATCTGCTGTGGGTGACCTATGCGGCCGTGTTGAATTTCGCGATCTGGCGCATGAATCCGTAGCGGGGCGACCGAAGGCGTCAGGAAGTCGGCGCCGGCGTTTCCTCGGCGCTCCCGGCCTCCGGCGGGATAACCTCGGGCAATTCCTCGGGCAGCGCCTCGAATTCCTTGCGCAGGCGGTAGAGGACCTCGTTGCGGCGGCAGCGGCGCCACTGGTTGTCCTTCATATATTCGCCCACCAGTTCGAGCGAGCCGGTCTGGATGTAGTATTCACGGGCTTCGGCGTACTGTTCGGGGGGAACCCAGCATTTATCGTCGCGATAGAGGGCGCATCCCGACGCCGGCAGGAGCGCCAGCGCCAGCATCCCGGCGGCCGCGTAGGTTGCCGTCAATCGAACCCGCATGGTGGACCTTTCCGTGTGGTGCCGCCGCCCGTCACCAGCGCCAGATGCTGGCGCCGTAGGTGAGACCGCCGCCGAAGGCGACGAGGGCGAAGAGCGTGCCCGGCTGGAGCCTGCCGGCGGCGCGGGCGTCGCCCATGGCCAGGGGGACGGTGGCGCCGGAGGTATTGCCGTAGCGGTCAATGTTGACCACAAAGCGGTCAATGGGCAAGCCGAGTTTTTTGGCGGCGGCCTCGATGATGCGCATGTTGGCCTGATGCGGGATGATCAGTTCGAGGTCCTGGACGCACAGGCCGTTGCCGCCGTTGCGCAGGGCGTCCTCGATGGCGGGGGCGACGATGCTGGTGGCGAACTTGTAGACTTCGCGGCCGGCCATGCGCATGTACTGGCGGCGATTGTTCAGCGCGTCCAGGCTGATCGGCTCGCGCGAGCCGCCGGCATGCATGATGATCTGTTCGGCGCCGCGGCCATCGGCGCCGATGGTGTGGCCGATCAGGCCGCGGCCGGGCTCGACGCGGCCGAGGACGACGGCGCCGGCGCCGTCGCCGAACAGGACGCAGGTGTTGCGATCCTGGTAGTCCAGCACCTTGCTCATCGCGTCGGCGCCGACGACCAGGACGTGACGATACATGCCGGTCTGGACGAAATTGACGCCGACGGACAAGGCATAGACGAAGCCGCTGCAGGCGGCCGACAGATCGAACGCCGGAATCGGGCGCGTCACGCCGAGATTGGCCTGCACGATGCAGGCGGTGGAGGGGGTCAGGTGGTCGGGGGTATAGGTGCCGCAGATGATCAGGTCGATCTGATCGGGGGTCAGGCCGGCGTCGGCAATGGCGGCGCGGGCGGCCGCCGTGGCCATGTCGGAGGTGCACTCATCGTCGGCGCAGATATGGCGCTCGCGGATGCCGGTGCGCGTGACGATCCATTCGTCGCTGGTCTCCACCATCTGTTCCAGGTCGTGGTTGGTCAGGACGCGTTGGGGGACGAAGGTGCCCAGGCCCAGAAAGCCCACAGGAATCAAGTCAGGCATTCCGCTACAGCTCGCTTTGGGGAAATCGACATGACTGGAGAGAACCCGGCAGTGAGGGACGGGGCGCGCGCGGCCGCCCGATCAATCATGCCCGCAGGCATGCCAGGACAGCAGATTGCCAAGTCCTGAATGCAAAAACAAGTCAATCTTTCCATGAAGAATCGGCCTGGGTTCGGGCGGTTGGCGACGCGGGAAATGCACTCTCGTCTGTCGTTCTCACGCTGAATCCGTCCGGTCCGACGAATCCGACGGATTTCGCGGCGCAGGATGGCCGTGCGGGTTGTTTGACTTCGCGCGCGGCATCCTCCTACAATAACGGTTCCGTCCGGCGCCGGCGTGGCCCGCTGCGCGACCGCCGGCGCAGTTGCTTCCCCGCTCCGGCCCCGACCGGCGCGCAGTCCTCCGCGAAGGCCCCCCGCATGACCTGGTTCCGCAAAAGGAAGTTCACGACGCTGCGTCCGCCCAGTCAGCGCAGCCGGATCCCCGAGGGGATGTGGCTCAAGTGCAGCAACTGCCTGGAGATCATCACCAACAAGGACTGGGAGGAGAACCTGAAGGTCTGTCCGCGCTGCGGGCATCATGAGCGGATCGGCGCGCGCGAACGGATCCGGCAACTGGTCGATCCCGGGTCGTTTGAGGAATACGACGCCGGGCTGGTCTCGACCGATCCGCTGCAATTCGTCGATCTGAAGCCGTATCGGGAGCATATCGAGGAATCGCGGCGGAAGTCGGGGGAGAACGACGCGATCGTCTGCGGGATGGGGCGGATCGAAACGATGCCGCTGTCGCTGGGGGTGATGGAATTCGCCTTCCGGGGGGGCTCGATGGGATCGGTGGTGGGCGAGAAGGTCGCGCGCACGCTGGAGCGCGGGCTGGAGCACCGCGTTCCGGTGCTGATTGTCTGCGCCTCGGGGGGCGCGCGGATGCAGGAAGGGATCCTCTCGCTGATGCAATTGGCCAAGACGTCGGCGCTGATCGCGCGGCTGGGCCAGGCCGGCCTGCCGTATTTCGTCCTGCTCACGCACCCCAGTTACGCCGGAATCATGGCGTCGTTCGGGTCGCTGGGCGACGTGATTCTGGCCGAACCGGAGGCGCTGATCGGGTTTGCCGGACCGCGCGTGATCGAGCAGACGATCAAGCAGATCCTGCCGCCGGGTTTCCAGAAATCGGAGTTCGTGCAGGAACACGGGTTCGTCGATCTGGTGCTGCCGCGCAAGGAATTGCGGCCGACGCTGGCGCGGCTGATGCGGTTTTTCGGCAGCGAGCCGGCGACGGCGAGTGAGACGCGACCGGCGGAGACCGAACGGGCCAGTGAGAACTCCGCGCGGATTATTGAATCGTTCGGGCCGTAGGTGGCGGTGGGTTTGGGGACTGGATCGGGATCGCGATCGCAATCGGCATCGGAAGATGGTTCCGCAATTGCCCTGACGCACATGAAACTCGATGTCTACCGTCTGTCGATTGAGTATGTAGCATGGGGCTTTGCCGCAGCCGAGGACTTTGACAGGGAACTTTCGACACGCCCGAGACCAGTGGCTGAGAGCCAGTCAGTCCATCCCGCTCAACGTCGCGGAAGGGAACGGCAAATTCGCCGAAGCGGACCGGCGGCGTTCTTTTGAGATCGCGCGAGGATCGGCCTTGGAATGCGCCGCGATTCGGGATGTGCTGACGGTGGGGAATGCCATGGATGAGATGGCGCACCGAAAAGGCAAGGACCCACTGGACCGGATCGTCGCGATGCTGACCCGAATGGGCGGGCGAAGCTGCAGCGTCAGGGAAGAGCAGGCGAGTTACCTCGATTCGGGATCCGATAGCGATAGCGATACCGATACCGATGCATAGCAACACCGACTCGAAGGGAAGAATTTTGTGAGCGAGCAGACGCGTTTTGCCCCGATGGAATACCGCCGGTTCGGCAAGACCGAACTCAAGCTGTCGGTCATCACGCTGGGCGGGATGCGCTACCCGAGCAGCGGGGCGGATCCGCAGACGACCGAGACGCTCCCCGACGAGGCGCTGGAAGCCTGCTACCAGTGCACCCAACGGGCGCTGGATCTGGGAATCAACCATATCGAGACGGCGCACGGCTATGGCCTGAGCGAGCGGCTCTACGGGGCGACGTGGCGCCGGCTGCGCCAGCGGCGCGACGAGTTCTACCTGATGACCAAGGGGGCGCCGGCCACCTGGGACGACGCGATGCGCCAGGTCGAGGTCCAGCTTGGCCGGCTGCAGATCGACCGGATCGACCTTTACGGCTGGCACGGGATCAACACGCCGGAGATCAACCAGTCGGCGACGGCGAAGGGGGGACCGGTCGAGGCGCTGCACCGCCTGCGCGAAGAGGGAGTGATCGGCCACGTCGGGTTCTCCACGCATGGACCGGTGGGGGTGATTCTGGACGCGATCAATACCGGGCTGTTCGAGTTCGTCAATCTGCACTACTACTATTTCTTTCAGCGCAATCTGCCGGCGGTGATCCAGGCCGGCCTGCGCGACATGGGGGTCTTCATCATCTCGCCCAACGACAAGGGGGGGCAGTTGTTCAACGCGCCCGACCGGCTGCGGGGGATCTGCGCGCCGCTGACGCCGATCCAGTTCAACGCCCGCTTCTGCCTGTCGCATCCGCAGATTCACACACTGAGTTTCGGCATCGACAAGCCGGAGTTTTTTGACGAGGCGATGGGGGTCCTCAACGGCGGCTACTACCTGAGCCCCGCGGACCGCCGGACCAAGCTGGAACTGGATCGCCAGATCGAGCGGCTGGGCGATACCTACTGCACGGGGTGTTATGCCTGCCTCCCCTGCCCCGAGGAAATCAACATCCCCGAGGTGCTGCGCTTCCGCAACATGTGGAAGGGCTACGACATGGAGGCGTTCGGCCGCTACCGTTACAACATGCTGCAGCAGAAGGGACACTGGTTCCCCGGCTCGTTCGCGTCGGCGTGCAACGACTGCGGGGACTGCCTGCCGCGGTGCCCGGTGCGGTTGAACATTCCGGAGCTGCTGCGCGAGACGCATGCGGGGCTGGCGACGACGAACTGAGGGTTGGGCAAGCGGGGTGCGGAGTCGCAACGGCGTGCAACATGATGCGCAAGTCAGGTTTTTCCCGACCCGTCGGAGACGGTGGCGACCGGCCCTTGATCACCTCTTCCATTCCTGATTTCATTTAACTTAAACGTATCCCGAGACCCGGCCCGGGCGCTGGTATGCCCCTTGCATTCAGCCCCGGCGACGTTTTCCAATCCGGGAAGGGATCGAAGCATGACCCATGGGCTGAAGAAGACGGCCGCCACGGCGGCCTGGGCGCTGCTGGCGATCGCGGTCGCGCCCTCGGCGCAGGCGCTGACGCTGCAGGGAGGCTCGCTGTTCGCAACAGCCGACGAGGAGATCACGATCACGCTGAGCGGGATCAGCACGGCGTATCGCGACCGGTTGACGCTGGCGGATTCGGACGACGTGCTGTTCGATTCGCAACAGAGCGCCCTCGGCGCCAACCGCAGCCTGGGCATGATGCCCAGCGGCAGGGAACTGGTGTTCCGGCTGAATGTGCGGGAACCCGACGGCGACAGCTACGCGTGGTTCAGCGGTCCGGCCAGTCGCAACGCCGACAACACGCAGCACGCGCGGATCCTGGATCTGGGGGGCAATCGCTGGCGGCTGTCGTGGGAGGATCTGTCGCTCTTCGATCCGCTGTTCGACGGCGACTTCAATGACTTGATGTTCATCGTGGAGAGCCGGCCGATCCCCGTCATCCCGGAACCGGCGACGCTCAGCCTGGTCGGCCTGGGGTTGGGCGCGACAGGATGGGTCCGCCGCCGGCGGAAGCGCCGCTGACAGCCGATCCGGCAGGCTTTGAGTAAGAGGCCCCGCCCGATTCCCGGGCGGGGCTTTTTGCATTGGGGGGAAGAGGGACATAAGGGACGAAAGGGATGTAGGGACGCGGAGTTGGGGGGCGGGGGGAGTGACCGGCCAGGGCGATCTCGATCCCGGTCCCGATCCCGAGACCGATCTTTCAGGGCCGGGGAATGTTGCAATTCAATGCACTATCGCCTGCAAGCCGTTGACACCGCGCCGAACGGGACGTGAACGGGGCAATTCTGTGCGCTCACTAAATTCAATAGACTCAATGGAAAACGGTCCGAATACAAATTCCCCGGATGCTGGAACAGCTCTTGCCATCTGGTCCTGAGCGTAAGCCGATCCTGAATTTACCAGGCACGGTAAGCGGAGCGAGCAAATCGCTACCAGATTCCAAGGAGTCAAAGGAGCCGCTATGCGTTCCCTTCCGAAAGTTCTCCTGGCGCTGGCGTTGATGTCGGGTCTGGTGCTGCCGGCCCACGCCTTGACGCTGTCGGGGAATTCGCTGTTTACCTCGGGGCTGCCCGAGGTCGTGACGGTTACGTATTTAAGCTCGGAGGCAGCTTATACCAACCTCATGTTTGAAACCCAGCCCAACACGCAGCTGCTGTTCGCGACGAACACGGCGACCTCGGGCCAGTCGGTCAGTCTGGGTGAGATCGCGGCCAACACCGAACTGGTGTTCCGGCTCGATTCGTTCTTCAACGGCAACCAGGTCGAGCAATGGTACTCGGGACCCGGCTCGCGCAACATCGACGGGACGGTCCATGCGCGCATCACGTTTATCGGCAACGATACCTGGCAGTTGGCTTGGGAAGACCTCAACTTCAACGAGTCGGGCTATGACGGCGACTTCAACGACATGATCGTCAACATCAAGAGCGCGGTGGTTCCCGAGCCGGCGACGCTGGCGCTGGTCGGACTGGGCGTGGGCAGCCTGGGGCTGCTGCGCCGCCGCAGCCGCAAGCCGGCCAAGGCCTGATTCACGGCTGACCGGTTCCCCCGCCCGCGTGGCCGGGAAGGATGGCTTGGACCCCGGAGCGATCCATGACGGATCCTCCGGGGTTTTTTTTGTTCCTCAATCCAAGACGTCCCTCGTCCCTCGTCCTCGTCCTCGACTCTCAAAACCGGCCGAAACCTGGGAGCGCCACTCTCCTGAGTGGCCTCGCTCCCCATCGGCCTGCCCAGGATTCGGCTCTCAATCTCGTGATCGCGACTGAGTCGAACGGTTCCGCCGTCCCTGCGGGACTCGTTTGAGTTCTTGTTCCCGTTTTCCGCCACTGAAGTAGCGGGCTGAAGTCAGCCGTCGCTGACGGGACTGGCCGGCGGATCGATCCGGGATGGCCTGGGCCGTAGGTTTCGGTGGCCGATCCATCTTGTCTCCGCTTCACCCATTTCGCCTTCCGCGCCTCGGCGTCTCCGCGTCTCGGCGTGAGATTGCGCCTTTTGGTTCATGGCCGTCCGGTTCAGCGCCGCGCAGGGATCGTCGGCCGCCTTCCCCCGCCCGGACGCGCCAGGCCTCACGCCGAGACGCGGAGACGCGGAGGAATTTCCCAAAGGGGTCCCGCGCGCTGGCGAAACACGACGGGGCGACCACTAATAAGATACGTATATCTACTGTTGTTAATGCCGAGCAGGCCGCCGTCCTAACCTGACTCTTACGAAATTGATCTCACCTTGGGCTCTGCATCACGTTTCGGTCTCGCGGTCGCCGGCGCGCAACGCAGGGAGGGGCGCGATGCGGCCCGGATCCGGTGAGCTATCTGATCCCTCAAACCGGGAAGACGGGCGGCACGCGGGTCAGCCGGTGACGGGGCGCTTGAAGATTTCGCCGATGGCCAGGGCGGCCGGTTTGGGGCGGCCGTCGAAGTCGAGCAGCGAGTTGTTGCCGGCGCAGGGGAAGCAGTCGTGGCCCATCCAGAAGAGGACGCCGCCGCAGCGGGGGAAGCGCCGCTTGCAGCTCTCGGCGACGGTGGTCAGCGTGCGGGTCTGGCGGCGCTGGCTCCAGTCGACGAATTCCTCGAGGGTGGCCGGGGGCCGCCCGACCTCGCGACGGAAGTCCTGCTCGCTGACGTTCCACGGCTGACGCCGCCAGAGCGGGTTGTCGGGGGTGGGGGGCATTTCGGGCAGCTCGCCGCGGGTGCGCCGGATCAGGTCGATCGGGCTGGCGCTGCGGTCACCGATCTCGGCGCGGAACAGGGCGTCATCGCGCCGGAACATCTCGTCCCACTCCTCGAGGTCATGGGCCTCCCAGGGGCCGTGGGCGTTCCAGAGGATGCCCTTGCCGACCTGGTCCGGCGTGGGGAACCCAACCGGGCCGCTGGGGGAGGTGGGGATGAAGCGGCGGGTGGGGTCCATCTGCTGGAAAATCGCCGCGAAGCGGGCCATCAAGGGATGACGCAGGTCGATGGGTCGGCGTTCGGGGCCGCGCTCGGTCAGTTCGTTGCCGCCGCACCACATGATGAGGGCGGGGTGATGCTGGCGGCGCTCGACGTAAGAGCGGGCGATCGCGCACTGTTCGGTCATCGCCGGCTCGGTGTCGGGCGGGTAGCTGTCGCGTCCGGAGGATGACAGGGGCATTTCCTGCCAGACCATCAGGCCGAGTTCGTCGCAGAGATCGTAGAAGCATTCCTTTTCGAGGAAGGCCCCGCCCCAGACGCGCAGCATGTTCATGTGGAGGTCGCGGTAGGTCTGGAGGCGCCGCTGATACTCCTCGCGCGGCACGTCGGCGAAGTTGGGGTTGGGCGCGTAGGAATCGTACGCCGCCGAGGTAACCATGTTCGGCAGAAAATCCACGTTCGGCCGCGCCGGATCGGGACGCACCGCGAAGTTCGCCGCCACTGACAGCACGAACGCCGCCAGCAGGATCGCGTTCAGTTTCATGCCGGGTCCTCCTCCGCGCGCTCCTCCACGTGCACGGCGTTATGCTCCTCGAGCACGCGGCGCACGCGGTCGGCATCGAAGGCCGCGTCCGTTTCTTCGATCACCAGCGCGAACCGGTCGTTCGTCACCCCCGGAAAGGCCAGCCGCGCCTCCCGTCCCGGCCGCAAGCCGCTGGCCAGGAAATAGGCGATCACCGTGCTCACGCCCGCGAACAGCACCATCACCTCGAAGGTGATGGGAACGAACGCGGGCAGCGAGTTCCACGGCTTGCCGCC
>MVZB01000114.1 GCA_002068205.1 candidate division BRC1 bacterium ADurb.BinA292 | reverse complement strand
CGGCAGCCAGCTCGAGCAGCGACATCGAATCGCCCCCCGCCGAGCAGCCGAGCAGCAAGCCGGCGCCGGCGGCCAGCGGGGCGAGCCGGTCGCAGGCCGAACGGAAACCGTCGGTCACGCGCGCGGCGATTTCCTCTTCGGGCGAAGAGCTCACGGGCGGAGCGGGGGTCGTGCGTTTGCGGGCCACGGAGGCAACTCAAGGGGGCCGGCCGGGCGAGTTGGAGCGGTCCAACTATCTCGCGGCGGAAAGGGGATGGAAATCGGAAAAGGGCGGAGCGGCGGGGCGTCGCGGGGCCGGTGCAAACGCCGTTGCGGCGGAAGATGAGTTCATGGTAGATAATCCCGCCCCCGCGCTCCGGCGTGGGGGCTTGCGCCTGCCGCCGCATGGCGCGTCATTCCGAACGCCCCGCGCCCGGAGGGAAGGGCGCCCCCCGCCGTGCCCGCCAACCCGTGCCTGCAATGCGGCGCCTGTTGCGCGTTTTACCGCGCCTCGTTCTATTGGGCCGAGGCCGACGACGCCACGCCCGGCGGGGTGCCGGCCGAGCTCACCACGGCGCATCCGCCGCATTTCCGCGTGATGCGCGGCACGGAGGGGCCCAACCCGCGCTGCGTCGCCCTGGCCGGTACGATCGGCGAGGCGGTCCACTGCACGATTCATCCGCGCCGCGCGTCGGTCTGCCGCGACTTCGTGCCTTCCTGGGCCGAGGGGGAGCGCAATGAGCGGTGCGACCGGGCGCGCGCCGCGCACGGCCTGCCGCCGCTCCGGCCCGAGGACTGGATTTCCCCGGACGACGACCTGGAGCCGGCGGCGTAGAAACGGCGCCGGACGTGGACGCGGCGTCACGGCTTAACCCGCGATCTCGACCAGTTCGATGTCGAACGTCAGGTCCTGGCCGGCCAGCGGGTGATTGGCGTCGACGGTGACCAGGGTCTCCTCGATCTCCACGACCGTCAGGACGAGGGGGTCCTGGCCATCGCGCGACGCCTTGAGCTGCATCCCCAGTTCCAGCGGGATGCTCTCGGGGATCGCGCTGCGGTCGATCTGCTGCACCATCTCCTCGTGGTAGGGGCCGTAGGCCTCCTCGTGAGGGATCCGGACGATCTGATGGTCGCCCGGCGTCATCCCGACGACGGCCTGCTCGAAGCCGGGGATGATCTGGCCGTCGCCGAGGCGGAACTCCAGCGGTTCGCGCCCGCGCGAGGTATCGAAGACCTGGCCGTCATCGAGCTTGCCCGTATAATGGACTCGGACGAGATCGCCCAGCTTGGCTTGCGACATGGGATCAATTCCTTCTTGGGAGTTACAGGAGGGTTGCAGCCGACCATTCAGGTCCAGGGAGGGGTTTGAAGCGGGCGGCTGTCGCGGAATGGACGTCTGTATTGAACCACACAGCGGCGCGGGGCCGCAAGCCGTTAGGGACCCATCGGCGGCGTCCTGCATCTCGCGAAGATGCCCGAGGGGAAGAGGCTGGCCTCGGCGGGCCTGGGTGAGAGGGGAAACTATTGAAAAGGTTTAGAAAAATCTGTCGCGTCGGGTCCCCGGACCCCCGAGGGGGCCCGGAAAAAGCCCGCAGACGCGGGCTTTCAAGGCGCCCGCTATCCGGGGATTAAGAAGGACTTTTCAGAGTCCTCCGGTTCGCGGGCTATTGAGTTGCTCATCAACCTGGGGTTCACAAGGCGGACAAAATGTCGAGGTCTTGAGAGCCGAGGACGAGGGACGAGAGCCGAGAGCCGAGAGCCGAATTTTGGGCGGGCCTTTGGAAGCGAGGACGAGGACGAGGGACGAGTTTGGTGAGTTTGGCGGACGTTCCGCGCGCGGAGGCGGCGGGAACAAATTCGCTGGCAAAATGGTCCCCTTCGCTGTTAAGAAGGGAAGGTGAGGCGGGGCATCCGAATCGGACAATACGTTCACGGCAGGGTGGTGGATTGAGTTTGCGGGACTTAACGCAGCAGGGGGGAGTTCTGGGCGGCACGACCGTCCTGCTGGCGGCGCTGCTCGGCGTCGGCCTGTGGATGCTGATGGACCTTCCCGACAGCGAGGCGCAGCCGGCGACCAGTTCGCCCGGCACGCTGCCGGAGGATATCTTTGATCTCGACTCGGAGCAGATCATTCTGGAGGATTTCCAGACCGAGATCACCGAGCAGGACGAAACGCAGCATCGCATCAGCGCCAGCTGGGCGCGGCTGAATGAATCCGATGAGATCATCGACATGAAGGGCCTGAGCGTCGAGTTCTACTCGGACAACCGGCCGCGCGGCGAGGCGACGAGCGGCTACGGGCGGATCTGGCTGGAGGACAGCGAGGAAGACGGCCGGTCGCGAAATGATCTTCTGCTGAGCGAGACGGTACGCTACTATACGATCAAACAAGAGGACGACGAGGAGGCGGCCCAGCAGGGCGAATGGGTCCTGGAGACGCCGCTGATGCTGTTCACCAGCGACGATTCGACCCTGCGTTCGGACAAGGGTTACGTCAAGCAGATGCCGATGGAATCGGGGGCGCTCGGTTCAGTCTTCTCCGGCGAGTATTTCGACCGCGTCCGGGCCGACCGGATTCAGTACGACGCGCAGGGGTCGGTGGCGATGCGGGGCAATGTGCGCTACGAGAGCCAGGCGCTCGGGATCGTCGGTCAATCGCTGGCCGTCGACACCGCAAGCAAGGTGATCCAGGGCGCGGGCGACCCGCTGTGGCTGCATCGGGGCGTCGATATGCAGGCGCAATGCGGCAAGTTCGTGTATGATACGGAGGCCGGCCGCATCCAGTTGACGGAGGAGCCGGTGGTCTACCAGCTTGCCGAGGGCAAGGTGCAGCGGATCCGGGCCGGCGTCGTCAACATGATGGAAGACGAGTCGGGCCGGCTCGGCGTGAGCCTGCGCGGGGGGCCCGGCGGGCGGTTTGAGATCGATCGGATCGACGAAGTGCCGGACTCCCCGATCGTCCTGCCCAGGAGCGCGCCGAAGCCGGCCGAAGCCGCGGCCGATTCCGAAGGGCAGTTTCTGGTGGGGCGCGGCGAACGGTTTGAGATCAAAGTCAATCTGGCGGCCAATACGTTCGATACCTGGACGGAATACACCGCGATTCTCGAAAAGACGGAGCAACCAGTCATACTGCCATGAAACGCTGCCTGCTTATTATCCCGACATGCCTCCTGCTCGCCGCCGTGGTCGTTCCGGCGGTGGGCGCGCAGGAAGAAGAGGGGTCCGCCGGCCTCGGCTCGTTCGCCGGCATGGACTTTGACAAGATCCGGGCCCACCAACTGGACCTGTCGCCCGACGGCAGGATCAATCTGGTCGGCGAGGTCGATATCGAGAGCGAGACGCTCGCGATCAAGGCCGACGTCGTCACGAGCGACGAGACGGGCGACGTGCTGAAGGCCAAGGGGAGTCCCGTGCGCATCCGCCAGGGTGATACCGTGCGTGCCGAATGCCGCGACTTCACGTATTACGTCGAGTCGGGCAAGTCGATCCTGGAGGGCTCGCCGGTCATCTATCAGACGACCGAGGAAGGGACGACGAAGGTCGTCGGCGGCATCATCATCCTGACGAAGGATGAGGAGGGCAACACGGGGATCAGCGTCAAGATGGACCCGGGTTCCAAGACGATGCCGACGATCGAGAACATCAAGAGCGCCCCGAAGGCGTCGGCGCCGCAGGAAAAGAAGCCCGCCACGAAGGTCAACGACTCGCCGGGGCTGATCCGGCTGCCGGCGCTGGAATAGCCCGGCAGCCGGCGGCTCGCGGCCGACACGGCTTTGGGCTGGACATCGCGCGCGGATTCACCCAATTTAGGATCGGGTGGCGCCCGCGTGTCGGACTGGACGCGAACGTCCGGCCGGGTCCGTCCCGAGCTTCACATCCCACGGCATGATCTGGCACGGCCCGCCCCGGCCGCGCCCAGACGGCTCTTGCCCCCATCCCCTGTTGTCAGAGTAGGCCTGCATGAAGATCCTTGTAACGGGCGCGGCGGGATTCATCGGATCGCACCTTGCGGAGCGACTCGCCGCCGCCGGTCATGAAGTCGTCGGCATCGACTGTTTCACCGAGTATTACTCCACCGCCCTGAAGCGCCTCAACGCCGAGGACGTCCGGTCCCACGGCGTCACGATTCACGAGCTGGACCTGGCCGCCGACGACCTGAGCCGCGCCGTTCGCGGCGTGGAGGCCGTCATTCACCTGGCCGCGCAGCCCGGTATTTCGGACCACGTATCGTTCCAGACCTACGTCCGCAACAACATGGAGGCCACCTGGCGCCTGCTCGAAGCGGTCAAGAGCCAGGATTCGTTGCGCGGCTTCATCAACGTCGCCACCTCGTCGGTCTATGGCGCGCATGCCACCGACGACGAGGAAACGGCCCCTAAGCCGACCTCGTATTACGGCGTGACGAAGCTGGCGGCCGAACAGCTCGTGCTGGCCTATCATCGCGATAAGGCGCTGCCGGCCTGTTCGCTGCGGATTTTCTCGGTCTACGGGGAGCGCGAGCGCCCCGAGAAGCTCTATCCCAAACTGATCAGCTCGATCCTGGAGGGGCGTGAGTTCCCGCTGCATCGCGGCAGCGACCGGCATTCGCGGACGTTCACCTACATCAGCGACGTGCTCGACGCGTTCGAGGCGGTGCTCGCGCGGCTCGATGCGTGCAACGGGGAAATCCTCAACATCGGTTCGGACATCGAAATCACGACCGGCGAGGGGATCGCGCTGATCGAGAAGATCATGGGGCGCCGGGCCCGGCTGGCGATCAAGCCGCCGCGCGCCGGCGATCAGCTCAAGACGCGCGCCAACATCGAAAAGGCGCGGCGGCTGCTGGGCTGGGAGCCGCGTGTTCCCCCCGAGGAAGGCCTGCGCCGCGAAGTGGAATGGTATGAAAGCCGGATCTACGGCCGGGTCGCAATCTAGCGGCGCGTTGAGACGGTCATGCCGCAGGCTACTCCGGCCATTCCTTGCAAGGGTTCGAGCCGATGCGCGGCGGTGCCGCAGGGTTTGGCCTTCGGCCCCTGGTCGCGCAGCATTTCCGCTACCTGCCCGTCTGGCGCAACAACTGGAACCTGCACAGCTACATGGTCGAGCGGGTGCCCAACAGCGCGCGGGCGCAACTGGGCTACGCGCGGCAGCTGGCGGAACGCGACGACCTGGAGGGGGCGATCGCGCACCTCCGGCAGTCGCTCCGGATCTATCCGACCCGCATCGAGGCGGTTGCGCGGCTCGGACTGCTGCTGGTCGAGGTCGGCCGCGAGGACGAGGCGCTCGATCCGCTCTACCGCGCGCATCTGGCGGACCCGGGCCGTCTGGAACTGACCGACGTTCTAGCCGGGATTCTGACGCGGCGGGGCGAGTTCGAGCGCGCCGAAGCGGTGCTGCGCCGCTCGCTCGAAGCCCGTCCGACCTTCCTGTGGATTCAGTACGACTACGGCCGCTGGTTGGCCGAACGCGGCCGCTACCGCGAGGCCCGGCCGCTGCTCGAGCAGGCGCTGCCCCGGCTGCCCGACGCTCATCGCGCGCGGGTTCTGCTGCCGCTGGCCGAGGGCTACCTTGCCGCGGGCGACGCCGGGCGGGCCGAGGCGATGGTCCGTGCCTGGCTGGAAGTCCGGCCGGCGGACCCCGACGGCGCGGCGGCCGCGCTGTTGGAGCGGATCGCCGCCGTCCGACAACCGGAAGGGTGATCTTTCGGCTACCGAACAAGCCGGTTCGACGCTCCGGTGACGGTTGACCGGCGGGCGTGTGCGGCGCTAACATCCCGCGCATGAAGGCGCTGGAGGCCCATCGCGTGGCGGCGGCCGGTGCGCTGACGGTCGCCCTTGCCGCCGTCTTCGAACTCACCGAAATCTCGGTGGTGTTCCTGCTCGGGCTGATGGGAATCATCCTGTTCGTTGGGCTGGTCTGGGGCCCGCGGCTGCCGCTGTTTGTCCGTTCATGGTTCACCTGGATGATCTTTTATTTTGGCGCGTTGGCGTGCATGTTCGGCCGGACGATGGCGCCGGGGCTGACGCTTTACACCGCGGGCATGGCTCTGCTGAGCTTCTCATCTATGGCCGTGTTGCCGGCACTGGCGCTGCTTCGGCTGTGGCACGGACGCCGGCGCCTCGCGCTGATCGGCCTGGTCCTGCCGGTTTCGCTGTTGCTGGGCTGCGTGGTTGGGTTCACCGAGGAGCGTCTCTTCATCTGGCGTTACCGCGAAACGGGAGCGGGGCCCACGCCCCGCTGGACCGTCGAGATGCATTGGCTCGCCTATGACCCGGCGACCGGGAAACTGGCCGGATCAGATTGAGACTATCCCAGCGTCTCCGGCAACCCCTGGAAGGGATTGAGGCGTCGGGCCGGCGACGCCGGGTTCCGGCATCCGGCCTCCACCCCGCGCGCTAGACCTTGTCATTCCCCAAATCAGATCGGCTCCGGCCGCCCCTTCCAGGGGCTTGGATCGCTGGAGGCGGCCAGGCCGGGTTCCGGCCTGCGGCCGTCACCCTGCACTTTACTCCGGTCGTCCGCTTCGCGGACTCAGCCGGCAACCGGGTCGGAATCGCCCGCATTGGATTTGGAATCCCTGAGCGGATCGCGACCTGGGGAATGACAAGCGCTTCAGACCGGTTGTCCGCTGCGCGGTTGGATCCGGCTAACATTTCGGAAGGGCCGTGCTTCCCCCGTCCCGCCGCCTCCTTTCATCCCGGACTTCCTGCTTGCCAAGCTCGCGGCGCGTGCGACAATGCGGCCGTGAACGACCGATCCCGGGGGAGGGAAGAGAACCATGACCGCGACGATGAACACCTGGTGGCTTTTCATCGGCCATGAAGAGATCAAGATTGAACTGAAGCAGCTCGAGGACGAAGGGCGCGACCCGGCGCCGGTGAAAGCCGGACTGGAGCGTCTGCTCAAGCTGAGCGGCGACGAGCTGCGCCTGCCGAAGAACCAGGAGAAGGCCGGCGAGCTGTTCGACCGCGCGCGGACGCTCAAGATGCGCAAGGGCTATGAGTTTGACGAGCCGTCGGATCTGAAGTCGATCCGCAAGCTGCGGCCGCGCGGTCCGCGCAAATACGCCCGGCGGCTGCCCGACAAGGTGCTGCTCGACCGGATCACGGCGGCGTGGACGGCGCGCTGCTGCGGCTGCCTGCTGGGCCGCGCGCCGATAGAGGGGGCCCGCTCGTGGGAAATGGAAGGCTTCCTCAAGATGACCGGCCAGTGGCCGCTGCGCGACTACTTCCGCTTCGGCGTCAGGGGCAAGGCGGCCCGGGAGTATCCGAAGTTCACGGCGGCGGCACACCTCGACACGATCGACCACATGCCGGTGGACGACGACACGAACTACACGACGACCGGGTTCCTGCTGGTGAAGCAGCGGGGGGCGGATTTCGCGCCGCGGGACGCGGCCGATTTCTGGATGATGAACATTCCGCTGCTGGCGACGTGCACCGCCGAGCGGGTCGCCTACCGCAATTTCGCGATGAATCTGGCGCCGCCCGACAGCGCGACGTTCCGCAATCCGTTTCGCGAATGGATCGGCGCGCAGATCCGCGCCGACGCGTTCGGCTATCTGAACGCCGGCGATCCACAGCGCGCCGCCGAGTTCGGCTGGCGCGACGCCTCGATCAGCCATGTCAAGAACGGCATCTACGGCGAGATGTGGGCGGCCGCGATGATCGCCGCCGCGCCGTATTGCGAGACGTTCGAGGAGATCATCCGCGTCGGGCTGAGCGAGATCCCCCGGACGAGCCGCCTGCACGCCGCCGTGAGCGAGGTGCTGGACTGGCGCAAGCGGGGGCTGACCTACGAGGCGGCGGTCCAGAAAATCCACGACCGCTGGGACGAGCAGTTCCACCATGATTGGTGCCACACGATCACCAACGCCGTCATCGTCGCCGTCGGGCTGATGTGGGGCGAGGACGATTTCGGCACGTCGATCTGCCGCGCCGTGACGCCGGGCTACGACACCGACTGCAATGCCGCGACAATCGGTTCGGTCTTCGCCATGCGTTACGGGACCGCAGCTCTGCCCGAGAAGTGGACAAGGAAGATCAACAACACGCTCAAGACGAGCCTGGTCGGCTACGAGACGGTGCGGCTGGACCAGATCGCGCGGGAGACGTGGGAGCTGGCCCGGAAGATCCGGTAGCGGGGCCGCGGCGGCGAGAGCGCCGCATCTGGGTTTGGGGAACTCCGTCGACTCGGTCGGAGCGGTCCGATGATGGCTCGATCCGATGAGTGGGTGGTCTCGGCTTGCGCGGGGGAATAAGGGATGTTAGGGTCTAGAACGCCCGCGCGGCGTCGGGCGGCGGGTTTTCGAGAGCCGAGGACGAGGGCCGAAAGCCGAGAACCGAAGTTCTCGGCGGGCCATTGGGGGCCGATCACGAGGACGAGGGGCGAGAGACGAATTCTAGGAGGAAGCCGCCGCCATGGACGAGAAGAAGATCATCCTCCCCGAGCGTGAGCTGCCGACGCACTGGTATAACCTGGCGGCGGATCTGCCCGAGCCGCTCCAGCCGCCGCGCCATCCGGCCACGCATGCGCCGCTGACGCCCGCGGAACTGGCGCCGCTGTTCGCCGAGGCGCTGATCGAGCAGGAACTGAGCACCGAGCGCTGGATCGAAATCCCGACGGCCGTGCGGGAGGCCTACCGCGTCTGGCGGCCGTCGCCGCTGTTTCGCGCCACCGGCCTGGAGGCTGCGCTGGAGACCCCGGCCGAGATCTGGTGCAAATGGGAAGGGGTCAGCCCGGCCGGCAGCCACAAGCCCAACAGCGCGATCCCGCAGGCCTATTACAACGCCCGCGAAGGAATCCGCCGGCTGACGACCGAGACCGGCGCCGGCCAGTGGGGCAGCTCGCTGGCCTACGCCTGCGCGCAGTTCGGGCTGGAGTGCACCGTCTACATGGTGCGGATCAGCTTCAGCCAGAAACCGTATCGCGCGTCGCTGATGCGGGCGTGGGGGGCGACGGTCTTTCCCAGTCCGAGCGACCAGACCGGGAGCGGCCGCGCCGCGCTGGCCGAAGACCCCGAGACCAACGGCAGCCTGGGGATCGCGATCAGCGAGGCGGTGGAGGACGCCGTCGCCCACGACGACGCGCACTACGCGCTGGGCAGCGTGCTCAACCATGTGCTGCTGCACCAGACGATCATCGGGCTGGAGACGCAGAAGCAGTTCAAGAAGCTCGGCGTCTACCCTGATGTCGTGATCGGCTGCTGCGGCGGAGGCTCCAATTTCGCCGGTCTGGCCTTTCCCTTCCTGGCCGACAAGTTCAACGGCAAGGAGGTGCGGGTGATTGGCGTCGAGCCCGCCGCCTGTCCGACCCTGACGCGCGCGCCCTTCGCTTACGACTCCGGCGACGTGGCCATGATGACCCCCTTGCTGGCGATGCACAGCCTGGGGCATACCTTCGTCCCTCCGGCCATCCATGCCGGCGGCCTGCGGTACCACGGCATGGCCCCGCTGGTCAGCCACATGCTCAGGGAGAAGATGATCGAGGCGCTCTCCCTGAAACAGACCGAGTGCTACGAAGCGGCCCTGCTCTTTGCCCGCACCGAAGGATTCATTCCGGCGCCCGAAACCTCCCATGCCATCGCCGCGACGATCCGCGAAGCCCGCAGGGCCAAGGAAGAGGGCAAGGAAAAGACGATCGTCATGAACTGGTCGGGACATGGCCTGATGGACCTCAACGGTTACAGGGCCTTTCTGGAGGGCAAGCTGGTGGATGCCGACCTGCCCGAGGATCTGCTGGCGAGGTCGATCGCCTCAATGGAGGGACTGCCGAAGCCGCCGGCGCTGTAAGAGACGGCGGCAACTGCCCCGTGGGCGCGCAGTCCATCCGCCCGGGGGATGATGCCGGGTCGCCACTGCGCGCCGGTAGGCGGGATCGCCTGCGATGCCGAAACCTGCCCTTCGCGACAGCATCCC